>CACKFK010000075.1 GCA_902599445.1 uncultured Alphaproteobacteria bacterium | reverse complement strand
GCATTTGCGAGAGATTCAGACTCTGAAATAGCTTGCAACATGCGAAGATGCTTAAGCGTTATAAGTTTCTTCCATTCCATTAACAAAATATAAACATCTATTTACAATAATTCAATTCTATTTAATAAGAAAATAATTTAAAAAGTGATATTCGATATCCGAATTGTTTCAAGGAAAACAATCCATGAATACTGCTTTAGCTAACTTCGATCGATTGCCTAAAGGTTTGAGCGCGGACCTGGCAGATTCCTTGGATCGAATTGCCTCGGTGGCCCAGGATCTTTCTTATCTGATTTCAAAAGGAAATATTAGTGATGAAGTCCAAAATCAAACTGCAGTTAATTCCGATGGGGATGAACAAAAACCTTTAGATGTATACGCAGATGAAGCTTATTTAGAAAAAATGAAGAATTCATCCATAAGGCTTTACGCTTCAGAGGAGCAACCTACCGTTCTTGATTTGGGCGGAACTGGTACGCTAGCTTTGGCTATTGATCCTTTAGACGGTTCTTCAAATATAGATACAAATGTTTCCATTGGGTCCATTTTTTCGATTCGATCTATACCTTCTAATTTTATAATAGATTTAGATAATGCTGAGGCTGTTTTTCTTTCTCCTGGTTCAGATCAAATTGCTGCCGGTTACGTAATCTTTGGTCCACAAACAGTGATAGTATTAACGGTTGGAGATGGGGTATTAACATACGTCTTGGACAGAGTTAAGAAAATTTTTATTGAATCCAAGAGAGAAACAAGTATACCTGCCGACACCCGAGAATACGCTATAAATGCATCTAATGCTCGCCATTGGCAAAAAAGAATGAAAAATTATATTGATGATAGTATTGCAGGGAAATCAGGGCCCAGAGGAATGGATTTTAATATGAGATGGGTGGCGTCTTTGGTAGCCGAAACCCATAGGATTTTATCTAGGGGCGGTATTTTTATTTACCCAGCTGACTCAAGAAAGGGCTATGAGAAAGGGCGCTTGCGAATGGTGTATGAATGCGCACCCATTGCTTTCTTAATAGAACAAGCTGGTGGTTCTGCGACTGATTGCTACAATAGATTAATGGACCTATCTGTGAGTGAACTTCACCAGAGAACTCCGTTTGCATTTGGTTCTAAGAATGAGATTGTCAGGTTGCAGGCTTATAACGACTTGCCAGATGCTGAAGTTTCTCCCCTATTTCGCAGGCGTGGCTTGTTTAATTCTTAACTAAAGGTTTTTTATGAGTACTAAACACCCCATTATATCAGTAGTAGGTTCCTCAGGGGCAGGAACTTCGACTGTTAAGGACACATTTCAGAAGATTTTTCAAAGAGAAAATGTCTCCGCTGCTATGATTGAGGGAGATGCTTTCCATCGATTTAATAGAAATGAAATGAAATCCGAATTGAAAAAGAGGTATGCGGAAGGGGATCAGACATTTTCCCACTTTTCTTATGATGCCAATTTATTAGAAACATTAGAAAAAACCTTTAAAAACTATGCAGAAACCGGCAATGCTGAAACAAGAACCTATGTTCACAATAACGTAGAGGCAGAAATTTACGGAGTTGAGCCGGGTAATTTCACTGAATGGCGTAGGTTGCCCGAAGATACGGATTTACTTTTTTATGAAGGGCTTCATGGAGCAGCCACGGATGACACGGTGAATATACCAAAGTACGCAGACCTGAAAATAGGGGTGGTTCCAGTTATCAACCTCGAATGGATACAAAAAATACATCGGGACACAGACGCTAGAGGTTATACTACTGAAGCCGTCACAGATACTATCTTAAGGAGAATGCACGCGTATGTGCATTGTATTTGCCCACAATTTACAGAAACAGACATAAACTTCCAAAGAGTGCCCGTGGTCGATACTTCTAATCCATTTATCGCAAGATGGATTCCTACTGCTGATGAGAGTTTGGTGGTGATACGATTTAGAGACCCTCACGGAATTGATTTCCCATATTTGGTTTCAATGATCGAAGGTAGTTGGATGAGTAGGGCAAATTCTATAGTTATTCCTGGTGGTAAGTTGGACCTTGCAATGCAGTTAATACTCACACCTTTAATAAAACGCCTAGTCGAACGATCAAAGAAGGCAAGTTGAAACAGTTTATTCGAGTTTTAGTTATCATTAATATTTAGGGAGAATTTCATGGCACTTATCACCTTACGCCAATTACTAGATCATGCAGCTGAAAATTCATATGCTGTACCG
>CACKFK010000074.1 GCA_902599445.1 uncultured Alphaproteobacteria bacterium | reverse complement strand
TAAGAAACTACCAAAGAAGTTCTTAGTAAAAGAAATGGATAAGCATAAAATACCTGGAGGCTCAATCAACAAAATTTCAGAAGTCTTTAATTCAGAACAAGTATCGGCTAGAAATATGAAGATTAATATGAAAGATGAAAGGTTTCATAATGGATCAATAGATTTAATCGGAAATCCAGTCAAATTCAGCAAAACACCTGTGACGTATCGGCATGCACCCCCCAAATGCGGTCAGCATACTGATGAAATAATTTCAGAATTCAAGAATAACATTAAGAAAAAGAACCTGACTAAGAGAACAGTAAAATGATTGACCTAACTAAAGACCAAATTAAACTCAGGAACACCTCTCGTGAATTAGCAGAGGTTAACTTCCTTTCCAAGGCAGCCGATATAGATCAGTCCGAGGATTATCCTTGGGATAACATAAAGATACTGAATGATGCGGGGTTTATGGGAATGACAATCCCAACCAATTATGGTGGCCAAGGACACAGCTATCATGACGCTGTCATAGTAATAGAAGAAATGGCAAGGTGTTGCGCGACCATGGGGAGGATAACAGTTGAAGCTAATATGGGTGCAATTGGCGCAGTAATGAAATATGGAACGGAAAAACAAAAAAGAATGGCAGCTGATTATGTATTGTCTGGTGACAAACCTGCCATTTGTATAACTGAACCAAATGCAGGTTCTGCTGCAACAGAAATGACCACAACAGCCGAACTTCGCGGTGACAAATATATTATTAATGGCCAAAAATACTGGATAACGGGAGGTGGGGTTTCTCGATTTCATTTGATTTTTGCAAAATTGATCGAAGATGGGGAATCTAAAGGAATAGCTGGATTCATAGCCTTGCAAGAAAATTCCGGTTTAGAAATAGGCCATCGTGAACCAGCGATGGGTGTCAGGGGAATTCCAGAAACCTATGTCAATTTTAATAACATGGAAGTGGCGCATGACATGATAGTTATCCCACCAGAGGGCATCAGGCGCGGTTTTGCAGGTTTAATGAATGCCTACAATGCTCAAAGAGTTGGAGCGGGTACTGTAGCACTTGGAATAGCTCAAGGAGCTTATGAAAAAGCATTAGCCTATGCTCGAGAAAGGAAGCAATTTGGCAGACCAATAGCCGAATTTCAAGGCTTGCAGTGGATAATGGCTGATATGTCCATAGCGCTCGAGGCTTCCAGAGCATTGTTGCACGCGGCGGCAAAGGGTGCTGGATCAGGATTCCCAAATATGGAAGCAGCAGCCAAGGCTAAAGTATTAGCGTCAGAGACAGCAATAAAGGTGACAAATGACGCCCTACAAATTCATGGTTCAATGGGATACTCCCGTTCTCTAGATTTGGAGCGGCATGTCCGCGATGCAAGAATGTTTACGATTGCAGGCGGTACTGCTCAGATTCTTCGAACCCAAATTGCTAGTAAGATTTTGGGAATCAAAACTCCCCAAAAACGCGGAGGATATTTATAAGGCTCCAACTAGCAATATGTCTAAAATGTGCCAATGCCTGGCAAACACGTACCGCAAGACAGTTAGACTTAATAATAAGCGTCCAAGAACGACCTGATAGATAGCACCGATCAGCTAATTAAGCAAAATCAGGAAGGATGAACTGCTTGCTTGACTTAGACCAAATTAAATTTGCCATGCTCCATGAAATTCATAAGCAATTGCTGGTTTATCACTAACCACCCAAGCATCGTGACCTGGTTTGATTGAATATGCATCCCCTTCTCCATAGGTCGCTTCGGTTCCATCATCATGCCGACATGTAATTTGACCCTGTACGAGAACACCCAGATGTGTTGCTTGGCAGCTATCAGTCCCTGCTAATGGCTTTATGTCGTTGGACCATTTCCATCCTGGTTGACAAGTAAGCTTCATAACTTTTTGCCCTCCAATATTTAAAATTTCTACCCTGGCGTTATTTGGTTCCATTACTTCTGAAGCATCTTTTTCAAAATTTTTTACTTCGATAGAGCTCATTTTATTTTTCTCCTAGTTAATATAAATTAGCTCAAATTTTATACTGGCGCGGAAGTAAAGTCTATAATTTTAGTATCCCTACGTTGCGGTACCAAACAGAGGATGTTAACTGAAACTGGATTTTGATATATTTTTTGCAAGAATTGGAGATAAAACCGCCTAGACTCTTTTACAAACAGTCTCAAATATTTTGGCATAATCTGCGGCGACGGATGTATAAAATGCCGCTTTTTCTTCACGCTTTTTCTTCCATTCTTTGTCTGCCAGAAACGTAAACAGGCCAATAGCAT
>CACKFK010000073.1 GCA_902599445.1 uncultured Alphaproteobacteria bacterium | reverse complement strand
TACACTCTATCACAAGGGTAGTTTCCTGAAGGATATTGTCATTCAGGGAAATAAGGAAGTTAAGATGAGATGAAGTTGGAAATAAAAAAAACAGAGTACAAACATATGAGTGAGGTAATCCAACTTTTAAAGGGGATTTCACCCTATTTTCCCCAAGAAGATACTTATGAATCTATTTGGAAATCATTTGTCGGACAGGCCAACATTCACACACGAGTCATAATATATAAAGGTCTGGTTGTTGGTTACGGAGCAATAATTGTTGAAACAAAAATTAGGGGAAATAAACTTGGTCACATTGAGGATATCGCCTCTCATAAAGACTTTCGTAATCAAGGTATTGGAGCAACCATTGTCAATACCTTATTTGAAATTGCCAGTGCTCAAGGTTGTTATAAGGTTGTTCTTCAATGTAATCCAAACCAGCTTGGTTTTTATGAAAAATGCTTATTCAAAACAGGGGGGTACGCAATGAAAAAATTTGCAGTTAAGGGAAATGATATAATTTAGGTATTAACTACTACTAATGAGCTCTAAGAACTAGACACATATTAACACCAATGAATTTCGAATATCCCTACCGATGTGATGCAGTTAATGAGAATATATTACTTTAATAGGAAACCAGATGATCAGTCTTTTCAGAGCAACTGAGCTAAAATATAATCCACTAGTTATTAACCTTAAATTATTAAAATGGCATAGATTTTGTAAAGATTGTTTGTGATCTTTTCATTTAGGTTAAATTGTCAGATCTATTAGAGAAAGAATATGAGGAGCTACCCAATGGACAAAATAAAGCAAGCCTCCCTATGGTAATTGTGCAGACCAGACACGAAGATTATAAGTGTAGTATAAAATCTATTGATTTGGTTAATAGGGTTGCTGAATACTGATGATACTTGTAACAGGAGCCACCGGTTTTCTAGGTCACAAAGTTTGTGAAACATTGCACAAATTGGGTAAACCCTTTGCGAGATCCTCATTGAGTGCAGGCGTTGACTTGAGAGATTACAAGCAAACTATTGACCTTTTCAGGCAACATCAAATCACCAGAGTTATTAATTGCGCAGCATATGTTGGTGGTATTCAATTTGGCTTACAACGTGAAGCAGATTTGTTCCACAATAACTTGTTAATGACTATTAATATACTCAGAGCTAGTTATGAAACAAAAGTGCGTAGAATAGTTAACCCAATTTCTAATTGTGCCTATCCAGCAAACGCAAGGTATTTCAAAGAAACTGGTTTCTGGGATGGGGCATTACACAACACTGTAATGGTTTACGGAATGTGTAGAAAAATTTCCTGGATTGGAAGTCAAGCATATAAAAGGCAATACGGCCTAGACACAATAAATATGATTTTATCAAATATGTATGGACCTGGAGATCATTTTGACGAAGAGCGATCTCATGCTTTAGGTGCTATTATAATGAAAATAGTTAAGGCTAAATTAAATAATGAACAAGCCGTCTTAATTTGGGGTTCAGGAAAACCCATACGGGAATGGTTGTATATTGATGATGGAGCCGAGGCTATGATTAGAGGTTTAGACTTAGCTTCTCATGATGAAATTATCAATATTGGAGTTGGAAGTGGGATAACCATACTTGACCTGGCAAATGAAATAAAAAATCTGGTAGGCTACACAGGCGAATTAAAATTAGATGAATCTAAACCTGATGGAGCTCCGTTTAAAATGGTCGATGGATCAAAAGGCTCAAAATTACTTGGCTGGAAACCAGCCATAGATTTAGAAAATGGTTTGAAAAAAACGGTTGATTGGTATCTGCAAAGGGTAGAACAATCAAGTGAGTTAAACTTAGACAAATCGAACCCCGTCGGGAATCCGTTTAAGATAGTGAATAGATCAAAAGACAAGTCATCACCTAAAAACCAACTGCATCTCTAGAAAAGAGCTTGCTAAACGTTAAATAGTTGTCTGCGAAGGATAAAAAAATGACCGAGATAGTTGAAGTAAAAGATGGAAAAACCATTTTTGCTAGATATATCCCTAATAAAGAAATCGAAAAACCAGGATTAAATTTTTATTCCACTAACAATGAATTTGTCCAATTTGGTGTATGGGGATATGATAAAGGAAAAGTTTTGGCTGCCCATGTTCATAATTCTGTCGAGCGTAATGTTAATTTGACACAAGAAGCCCTATTCGTGCAAAGAGGGAAAATAAAAGCTACCATCTACAATCTTTCGAACGAGAAAATTAGGGAAATCATAGTTTCTAAAGGTGAAGTCATGATTCTCCTACGAGGGGCTCACGGATATGAA
>CACKFK010000072.1 GCA_902599445.1 uncultured Alphaproteobacteria bacterium | reverse complement strand
AAATTGTCTTACAAGAACCCAAAACGAAGACTTTTACGTTCGAGTCAAGAATTCTTCACTTTTATTCTCTGATTCCTTGGGTGAAATTTCTATACCTAGGCCAAAGCTTGAAGGTTCTCACCAAGTTGATAATGCTGGTGTTGCCATCGCCGCTCTCAGGGAACTTGGTTGTACGAAAGAATATTTAAGTAATGCTATGGAAAGGGTTTACTGGCCGGGTAGATTACAGAGAATAAGTCAAGGAATTTTAAGTCCTGATAATTTAGGGTTTGATGCCGAATTATTTCTAGATGGAGGACACAATCCTTCAGCAGGCGTTGCTATCGCAAACTGGATAAAGGAACTAACACCCGGAAATTTTTATTTAATATTGGGAATGATGAAAAATAAAGACCTAGAAGGATTCTTAAAGCCTTTAAGGTCAAAAGTTCATAAACTTTTAGCTGTAAGAATTCCAGAAGAAATCAATGCCCAGGATCCCCAAACTATTGCAATCACATCGGCCAAACTAAAAATTCCAAGCTTGGTTTCTAAGAGCATAGAACATGCTCTCTACGATATTAGGAAAGAAAAATCGACTTTCCCTAAAAGAATATTAATAACTGGTTCGTTATACCTGGTAGGACATTTTCTAAAAGCCAATTCGGCTAGATTATCCTAAATTTGCAATCTACTTATTCTCTTCAATCCAAGACTGAAGAGCAGCCTTGGGAGAAGCGCCAACCTTGGATGAAACCATTTCACCATTCTTGAACAAAAATAACGCTGGTATACCACGGACACCAAATTTACCTGGTGACAAAGGATTCTCATCTACGTTAACTTTTGCAATGGTTACCTGTCCCTCATACTGAGAAGCTAATTCCTCAAGTGCAGGAGCGATTTGCTTACATGGTCCACACCATTCGGCCCAGAAATCAACAACTACAGGGATGGGTGACCCAATCACTTTTTCTTCAAAATTATCGTCTGTTACTTGTGTAAGTGCCATTTTTTCTCCATTCATGAATTGCTTATTTAAGATTTAAGATCCAAAAATTCATTTTCAATATTTTCTACTAATTCTTCTATTTTTTTTAATAGTTTATACTGTTGGCTCTGCCCTTGATCTTCAAATTTATTACCCAATACTTGGATCTGCATATATGCGCGTTCTATATTATTCCAAGGGGACTTTGCATTGCCAGTATCTTCATAAAATATTCTATCAGCCAATTTTTTCCTTATCTTTTGCTTTTCAGGCTCACTCAAACTTTCTGAACTTTCTTCATAGACTATTAATTTAGCAAATTCACTATAAATTCTGCCCCTTTGAGACGCTTGATAATCATTTTTTCGCAAGTTTTGGAATTCATCTGCAATCTCCAATTTCCTCTGCCAATCACATTCATGGAATTCCATCATCAATTTTTTTTCTTCTATGCTAGCGAATCCAAAATTGTAGATACACTCTTCTGGTTCTTTATCTGACTGATCGAGTTCTCTTTTATCATTCTCCTTTTCAATTTCCTCAAATATTAATCTCCTGAACTGTGAATTAATTTCTACATTCTCCCTAATAACCTGAGCTCTCCTTTTTAGTTCTTCATAATTAATTTGGGAATAGCCCTCTACTGATTTAATAAATTCCTTTGGCATAAGAATGGGGTGTTTCTGTTTATAGATAGATCTAATGACCTTAGGTTTTGTCTCTCTTATTATTTTTTTTAACTCTTCATACTGCAGGCCGACAAATTGGCTAGGATCATTTCTTAAATCAAAAACCCTGAAAGGTCCCTTTGGGTCATCACAAAGTTGCGTGACTACATAATTTCTTGAAGTGCCAAAGTAAAACTCACTAGAAATAAAAAATTCCTCTTTATTTATAAATTCCAAAACGCCATTCTTTGTCATCGTTTTCAGACCGGAAGACCATAAATCAGGAGCCTTTGTCTTAATAATTTTTGCTATCTCTATTGTTGCTCTAGCATCATCAAGTGCATCGTGAAACTTCAACTCCTTTCCACTATCCAAGGCAATGTTATCAATTGCTAGTTGATCTAATTTATGAACTTCTCTTCCTTTCTCATTGAATGTAGTTTTGAAGGTTCCAGGAGAAAAAATGTTGGCCATCCTTGCCAAATTAATTATATCGCCCCTTTTGTTAGGAACACCAAAAGTATGAGTTGTTGTTAAGAAAGGAGGAAAAAGGTTTTTATAAAGAGTTCTTCTAAGAAATTCTTCATCAAAATTCACGGAATTGTAACCTATGAAGGCGATAGGATTATATGCATTTACCCAATTAGTAAATTTTTGCCACATTAGTTTTACGAGGCTATAGTGAGAGATATTTCCATCATCTCTTGGAATAGTCTCATTCACCATCAAGGCTTCAGGTTCTGGTAT
>CACKFK010000071.1 GCA_902599445.1 uncultured Alphaproteobacteria bacterium | reverse complement strand
TCAGATGTGATAGTGGTCGCTCATGGGGATACTTATAAATGGAATTGGGATAACATTAAGGGCTTCAAATTAGGAACAGGGGGCGACAAAATAAGTTACTCTGGTGGAAATCTTTCAATTGTTCAGTCTTCAGCATCAACAGCTACTGCGACCTCAGCCGTTATCTCTAGCAAGGGAATTGCTACCTTTCATGCTAACGATGATACTTTTTCTGAAAGGATTACGGCCGTGAATAATGGTATTAATTCTGGAACTGAAAAAGCGGGTGCGGTAGCTCTCTTTATGTTTGATGCTAATATGTCAAATGAACCGGATTCGTATGTCTATATTCATGACGGGGTTGAGGCTCATAATACTAATGACATAGTAATTAAGTTATCAAACACGGATCTTACTGGACTAACACCAACCTTAGATGGCCAATATTTAACGCTTGTTTAGCTGCCTGTGTAAAGATGTCATGAGATGTCGTAAATGCCCTTTAAATAAGCCGTACAGAGCCGTCTTGGGTTTTGTATAGTGTGGTTTATAAGTATGATGACATGGCGATTTTTCTAGGAACCTACGACCGGATCTTCTCTAATGTCAACGTAACATATGACAAATGTTAACGTACCATATAGTAAATGTTAACGTACCATATAGTAAATGTTAACGAACCCTACGACCGCTTTCGAATATTGACGTTGACATTGCGTTGACATGAACCAGTCCTATCCATTTGAAATTGAGCCTTCTCAATCGTTGACAACCCAATGTACACTGGGTTAATCTTCGACACATGTGGGTGGTCACAGGTTCGATCCCTACCGCCGGAGCCATATTTAAGTAATAACATGCTGATTTTCTTAGGTTATTGATAATGATCTAACAAAGGGTAGACCAAATGGTAGACCAGCATGTTCCTTTCGTATTCATAAAACGTGGTGTTTATTACTATTCCAGACGTATTCCGTCCGATCTAAGGTCGTACTATAAGACCCATCGCATAGTCTTTTCATTGCGTACTACTTGCTCAAATGCAGCAGCGACACTCGCACAGTCAGCCTCCCACAAGCTGAATAAAGCTTGGACGACAATGAGATTAAAAGATGAGGGCATTCCGGGTGAGCTGAATCTTCATTCTTATGTTCAAGATAAGCCAACCGAAAGTATATTCCTAAAGGATGCCACCTCCTTCTATCTCAATCAGAAAGGGAAAGACCGTTCTATTACCTTCAGAAGAGGTGTGGAGAGGGCAGTAGGTTATGTCATTCATATCTCAGGAAACAAGCTTATTGAGCAATATAATCGTACTGATGCAAATAGACTTAGAGATTATTTGCTAGAAAGAGGATTAGTAGGAAGTTCTATTACCAGAATTTTCACTACAGTAAGAGCCTTGTTTAACTTCAGCTATAATGAGCAGGGGTTGAGTCTCAGTAATCCTTACAGTGGGGTTAATTACGATCGTTCTTGTGGGGTAATAGAAAGAAAACCTATTCCTCAAGATAGTTTAAGAGCTGTTCAGCAGAAATGCAGAGCCATAGACGATGAACCAAGATGGTTAGTTTCATTAGTCTCTGACACTGGAATGAGATTAGCAGAGGCAACAGGTCTTTTAGTAGAGGACCTGAAAGTACATGACACAATTCCTCATGTCTGCATCAAGCAATACCCTTGGAGAAGATTGAAAACAAAGGATAGTGAGAGGCTTATTCCTTTAGTTGGAGAGGCTTTATGGTCAGCTAAAAGGATAGTAGAAACTCATGACAGTAAGTTTGCCTTTCCAAGGTACAATAAAGCTTCCTACACCAATGCCAATTCAGCAAGTTCTTCTCTTAATAGTTGGCTCAAAGGGCAAGGCTATGGTGACTACACTATGCATAGCTTTCGTCATTCAATGAGAGATAGGTTAAGAGCTCAAGAATGTCCTTCAGATATTGCTGATCAGATTGGTGGCTGGTCAGTACAAACCATAGGGCAGGGATATGGTCATGGTTATAGTCTAGAAGTAATTGAAAAATGGATGCGATCTATAATTTTTAGAAATTAGGAAAAGATTACAAGATATTGATTAATATATATTATTACTGCTTATGCATAACCCCTGCATGCGCCATGCCACCCATGCCAGTATTCATTTATAGGTCATGCCAGTGAAAGCTTTTAGAAATTGTTAACCACTTTTATTTCTAATTCTCAAATTGTTTAAAGAAAGCTTTTTGGTTCTGAAGTTGCTTAATTTGAGCAATCGTCATCCAACAAGATAGGTGAACAGTCCCATTAACTAATTGCTTACCTAATGCTGCTTTACTGATTTGTTCAGAACTGGAAGAAAGAGCCTTAATTACTATTCACTTCTCACTCTATTGGAGTAAGATTGAGACATGATGAGAATTTTTTGCAAA
>CACKFK010000070.1 GCA_902599445.1 uncultured Alphaproteobacteria bacterium | reverse complement strand
AGACTTGACTGACCAAGCTTCTGTCGCCTCATTCTTCCAATCCGAGAAACCAGATATGGTAGTGATCGCAGCTGCAAAGGTTGGGGGTATTCATGCAAATAATACTTTTTCCGGTCAATTTATATACGAGAATTTGCAAATTCAAAACAATGTCATTCATCAAGCACATTTAGTCGATGTTCAAAAGTTAATATTTTTGGGTTCCTCTTGTATTTATCCAAATGCCGCACCACAACCTATGACCGAAAACATGCTGCTCACTGGCACCCTTGAACCTACAAATGAAGCTTATGCTATAGCTAAAATTGCTGGGCTAAAAATGTGTGAGAGTTATAATCGACAATATGGCCGTGATTACAGATGCCTAATGCCCGCTAATCTTTATGGGCCTGGTGACAACTTCAATGCCGAAAATAGTCACGTTATTCCTGCTTTGATTCACAAGTTTCATAAGGCAAAAATAACCAATAGTAATACGGTTACTATTTGGGGCAGTGGGTCTCCAAGGAGAGAATTTCTTTACGTTTCGGATATGGTGGATGCGGCATGTTTTTTAATAAATTTAGACCCAGAAGTATATCAATCAAAGGTTGATCCGAGATGCTCTCATGTGAATATAGGGACTGGATTTGACATTACAATTCTTGAGCTTGCCGAATTAATTAAAGAAATTGTGCAATTTAAAGGTCAAATTCTATTTGATCAGACTAAACCTGATGGTAGTCCAAGAAAGTTACTAAATGTTGATATATTAAGATCTTTAGGTTGGGAGCATACTACCAGCTTAGATAAAGGATTAAAAAAAACATACCACTGGTTTTGTGAAAATCTTGAATCTCTTAGAGATTATTAGATAACAATATTAAGATAAGATAAAAATAAAGAGGAGTGCTAAGAAATTTTCATTTGCCTGGTAGATCTATTGTACATTCTTAAATAGGTATAGTGGCAACTTCACACCCTCTGGCAAGTATAATGTAGAGATAGAAACTTTAAAAAAAGGCGAAAATGAGGTCAAAGCTGTAATAGTGCAGCTAAGAATTGAATTTTCTCACTAAGTGTTAACACCATTAACAATATAGTAGCATTAAAGTATTTCTATTTCATATTCGGGAGGCTCCTAGCTGAATTTATTCCTTATAGTCAACAAAAAATCTCTTCCTACTGAAAAGTTTTACAAGCAAAATTTCCTACAAGATTAGAATTACTTTAGTTTCCTCTGCTCATAGTATCCATGGGTGTCTTTCATTCCACATGAATCATTTTTTTAAGGTTAGATTTTAGTAATTTCGTTGTCACTTGTAACCTCTGGTGGAAAGTCAGAAGTCAAACTGGCCTATATTTAATTCATGGCGTAATAATGGTTGCATGACTCAGGTTTTTGATTCATTTTGGGGTGTGACCTAGGATAACTTTTTTAAGACACATGGTGGTTGAAAGATTGTTCCTATTATTCTTGCTGGGGACAGATGATATCATCAGTTATGCAGACATTTGCTCATGAGGGGTATGAGTTAAAAGATTAATGAAAAATACAACAAAAATAAGAAAAGCAGTATTCCCAGTTGCAGGCTTTGGGACACGGTTTTTACCTGCAACTAAGGCAATGCCAAAAGAATTATTACCTATTCTAGACAAGCCTCTCATTCAGTATGCAGTGGAAGAAGCTATAGAAGCAGGCATCGAGACACTCATTTTTATTACTGGTAAAAACAAAAGAGCTATAGAGGATCATTTTGATAGTGACTATGAAATGGAAATGCTTTTAGTTTCTAAGGGGTTAAAGGAAAAGGCCGAGCTTCTACAAAACATTATTCCTAAGCATGTTCAGTGTATTTTTGTGCGTCAGCACCAACAGCTTGGTTTAGGTCATGCTATTTTGTGCGCTGAACGAGTAGTTGGGGAAGATCCTTTTGCAGTATTACTAGCAGATGATTTTTTGATTAATAATGGAACTAGTGTAGTAAAGAACCTTATTAAGGGTTATAACTCTTCTGGAAAGAACCAGCTCAGCGTTATGGAAGTGAATGGTCCTGATATTTCGAAGTATGGAGTGGTTAAACCAGGTACTGAACCAGGATTGGTCTCAGGACTTGTGGAGAAACCAAAGTTCGGAGAGGCTCCTTCGAATGTCGCTAGCATTGGTCGTTATATTCTAACCCCTGATGTCTTTAATATTCTTCATAGTCAGTCAAAAGGGTTGGATGGAGAAATTCAACTTGCTGATACTATAAATGTCCTAGCCTCTATGGGATGTGTGGAAGCGATAAAATTAAATGGTATGCGATTTGATTGTGGTAGCATGCATGGATATATAGATGCTATTTTTCACGAAGCTAAAAGGGTTGGAATTAAAGTATAATAGTATAATTTTTCACGAAATTTAATTCTAGGTTTTTGACAATAGCAGGTGGAATTTTTGGTCGTCAAACATAAGAGAAAAGAACTTATTTCATCGATCATTAAGAATTAACCAATTTTGTGCAAGCTGCCAACAGTA
>CACKFK010000069.1 GCA_902599445.1 uncultured Alphaproteobacteria bacterium | reverse complement strand
ACTAAGCAAGGCATGTATAGTCCTGGAAGTAAAATCCCTATAGTTGGAGAGGAGATTATCTCAGAAAAAAAGCCTGATGTCGTAATAATTTTTCCTTGGAATATAAAAGCAGAAATTGAGGAACAATTAAGTTATGTGCGTGAATGGGGGTGCAAATTTGTTGTTGCAGTGCCTCAATTAAGCACCTTCTGATTTAAATAAATTAGAGCATTCAGTAAAAATTTACTGTGACAAATGTACTATTTATAAATCATTTACTTAACTCAAAGCCGTTTGAATTGAGGCTAACTTTTTTCTAACAATCATGACAAAGCGGTTTTAAGAAAATCATCAGATTCATTTTTATGTATAGCCATAACGGTTTTTCGAGATTAATATTCCATTACAACATTGGTTATAGGGCTCATGACTGATTCACCTTACATAATTCAGAGTCAATCTATTGTCACGATGAGTTCATCTATCGCTGAACCATATGGTTTAGTTGAGGGAGGAGCTATTATAATAGCAGATGGTCATATAAAATGGATTGGGAAAAGTAATGGGATTCCAGCGGCTTATAGAGATCTACCGATAAAAGATTTTGGGAAAAAACTCGTCACACCAGCACTTATTGATTGCCATACTCACGTAGTTTATGGAGGCAATCGAGCTCGCGAATTTGAAATGCGTCTTCAAGGCGCCTCTTATCAGGAATTGGCAGAGGCTGGAGGGGGTATTAATTCAACCGTTGAGGCTACACGAAAAGCGAACGAAGAAAATCTTCTTGAAGATTCCTTGGTACGTGTTGATTCAATGATAGCGGAAGGTTGTAGCCTGATTGAAATAAAATCTGGTTATGGGCTAGATGAAATTACTGAACTGAAAATGCTTTCGGTTGCACGACAAATTGAAGAGGTTCGTCCCATTCGTGTGAAAACCACTTTTTTGGGGGCCCTTGCAAATGCTATTTATTATGATTTTTTTGCTGGTGATAATTTCTCTTTTGTCGGAGAAGCATTTGTATCGTTATTAGGTACGTTTTTTGGGACTTTTCCTCTCATTGTTTGGCATGAATACAGAATGAACAAAGTATGTCCTAAATTCTCAAAAATGCTGCTCCGTGGAGATGTCAAACCAATTTTAAAGGTATTTTTCCAAACAATAAAAATTCTTCTTGTCACATTTGGTGTTTTTTTAGTTGTTGCGGTGATAGGGACCATTACAGCATTTTTATTTTTAATACCATTTGGATTGTTTAAGGAAACTCCAACCCTAGTACGTGAAACGGTTATTATTTTTGGCCTACTTTACTGTTTAGTTTTTACTATCACTTTCTACTTTCTTTTTAGAATAGGCTACTCAATTAGTTATTTAATTTTAGATCGCTCTGAAATTTCTTTAAGAGAAACTTTGAACAGGACAAAAAATCTTTCCAAATATATTTTTAAATTAATTGCTAGTTTTCTTTTTATAATTTTTATTTCTACTTCCCCACTTGTAGCATGTAACCTATTTTTGTATGAAAATAATCCACCTCCTCTTTTTACCTTTTTTTCAGGTTTTATTGTTGGAATTATATTAGTTTTAACTTATGCAGAAATGCAGGTTAGAATATATCAGAGAGTAAAATCACTTGAAGTTTAAATAATTAAGCTTCTTACAATATTCATCCTTTCTCTAGTGCTTTCATTAAATTACTTGGCTCGGAAAAGCTGACAATTTTAATATCTAAACCTGAATAATTTACTATTTCTAAAGCTCTGATTATTGCTTTTTGTATCCATTCTTCTTTATTTCCAAAAGCTCCACCACCCAGCAATGTTAAGAACAAAGAGTTATTACCGATTTTATTTTTATTAATTATGCCAGTTAATAAAGTAGCTTCGTAGGATGCTTCTAAAATCAGTTTAGCTATACTTGACCATAGCAAAGGATTTGCTTTGTTATATGCAACTGGTAAAGCAGAACAAAAAACTTGGTTTACTATAGGTTGCTGATTTTCAAGTGAAGTTGTTATCTGAACATCCCAATAGATACCTATTTTTAGAAGCTGACGATATTGATCAAGAACATTCTCATTGCAATCCGAAAGGTGAGTATCAATCTGATTGAGAGCTTTTTCATTCGCAATCACGTAACCATTTTTCATAGTCCAAAGATCAGAGGGATTACAATTCATATCTTCTGCTAATCTTTTTGTAAGATTATCCAAGTTATTTATCTGCCTTGTAGCTGTTTGTCCTAAATCTTTATCTATAGGTATAAAATAATTTCTATAAATTGTGGCAGCCC
The DNA here is from genome assembly GCA_902599445.1 of uncultured Alphaproteobacteria bacterium. GTDB lineage: Bacteria > Pseudomonadota > Alphaproteobacteria > Rhodobacterales > Rhodobacteraceae > CACIIZ01. Next base: position 299 of record CACKFK010000069.1, on the reverse strand, counting down.
CTGCAGCTATTGAACAAGCTGGTCCTTGAGTGCGATCCCATTCATAACGCGTTATCCCTTGTTCAGGAGTTACATAAGGACTTACCATCTCAAGGCAATTAAATTGAGAGGCTACTTGAAAAATTGAACCATTATTTGTTGCAGAGTTAAGTAAATTTCTGACATCATCTATAATAATTGAACAGGAACTTTTTTCTTCAGTTCTTAATTGATTTAACGTTTGGTTTCTTAACTTTTTTAAAGATAAACATTCAAAACGTCCTATGGAATAATTCTTTTGATTAACTTTTGAAAAGAGG
>CACKFK010000068.1 GCA_902599445.1 uncultured Alphaproteobacteria bacterium | reverse complement strand
TAACCTTTGGAAGTAATACGCTGATAAAATTGGCCCTATCATCATCAGATCGAATTTCTTCAGATGAAAAATAACCTTCACCTAGTTCAGCCAACGTTTTCTCCGGCGATAAGATCTACCATCCCTATAGGATTTGCGTTGATCCCCAGACAACCCAAGATAAAATTCCTTAACATCTGGATTTTCCCTTAATTCGTTTGCAGGGCCATCCATTACAACCCTACCACTCTCTAAAATATACCCAAAATGAGCAAATCGAAGTGCCACGTTGGTATTTTGCTCAGCCAAGAGGAAGGACACTCCTTCTTTTTCATTTAGCTCTTTGACGATTTCGAAGATTTCTTCCACTAACTGAGGAGCTAAACCCATGCTTGGCTCGTCCAATAAAACTGTTTCAGGCTTAGACATGAGCGCGCGACCAATAGCGCACATTTGTTGCTCACCACCCGAGGTATAACCTGCTTGGCTCTTTCTTCGATCTTTTAAACGTGGGAAATAATTGTAAACCATCTCTAAATCACTCTGAACATTTTTCTTACCATCCGATCTAGTGTATGCCCCAGTCAGTAGATTTTCTTCCACCGTCAGGTGCTCAAAACAATGCCGACCTTCCATGACCTGAATGACGCCAGATTTGACTAATTCCGAAGGACTCAAATTTACAATTTTTTCATCGCGATACAAAATTGATCCTTTTGTCACCTCACCTCTTTCTGAATGAAGTAAATTAGAAATCGCTTTTAGGGTGGTAGTTTTTCCAGCACCATTACCGCCTAGCAGGGCAACTATGGAGCCCTTAGATAAAGACAAGCTGACACCTTTTAGTACCAATATCACATGATTATAAACTACTTCGATATTGTTTACTTCTAATAGTTTAGAGGCTTGTCTATCCATAATTCATGTACCAAGAAAGGGTCCGCCCAAATCGGCAGACCCTTTACCATTTTATCAATTAGTTACAACGCTCTTTGATATTGTTTTCAGCAGCAAATTGTGCACTATCGGCATCAATTAATGGCTGAATCACGCTTTTATCAGAGGTCATATAATCAGTAATGAAAGACCAGGTTCCTTTTTTGGCATCCCACTGTTGAATCGCCGCAGCGCCTACTCCTCCGTGGTTCTCACAGCTAGCCTTGAAAGTTGGAGCAAACCCCGCCAAACCTACACTGGCAAGTTTCTCCTCGGTAATTTCTAAGGCCTCAAGGCCATCTCGCATCATGGTTGGAGTGATCTTACTTACACCATGAATTGCTTGAGCAGACTTAGCTCCTTCAACAGCAAGAATGGCAGCATACATGCCCCTACTATAGAGTACTGTACCTACATTTGAGCCGTCCCCAGCTCCTAGTCCCTTGTCAATGACAAATTTCCGCATATCATCATAAACTGGAAAATCGTCTCCAGGGGCGTGCATAGCTAAAGACTTGTATCCATGGGCTGCGTCTCCAGCAGGGATCACATCATTTTCAGATCCTGACCACCATACCCCAATAAAGTTTTCCATGGGGAATCTAATGTTAGCTGCTTCTTGTATAGCAACTGAATTCATAACACCCCAGCCCCACATAAAGATATAATCGGGTCGCTCTCGTCTAATTTGCAACCATTGTGACTTTTGCTCTTGGCCAGGATGATCCACAGGCAACAACATTAACTCAAACTTGTGTTTCTTGCTAAGCTCCTCAAGGGTTCGAATAGGCTCCTTACCATAGCCAGAGTTATGATAAACAAGAGCAATTTTCTTTCCATCCAAAGATCCACCGCTCATTTCCATAGCATGCTTTGTTGCAATGCTTGCAGCATCCCAATAAGTACCAGGAAAATTAAATATCCACTTAAAAATCTTACCATTCTTTGCTGATGTTCTTCCGTATCCAGAAGACAATACAGGTATGTTATCCGCGGATGCTTTAGGTATTAGCTGATACGTAATGCCTGTTGATAACGGTTGATAAAGTAAAGCTCCCTCACCTTTAGTAGATTCATAACACTCAACACCTTTTTCTGTATTATAAGCTGTTTCACATTTGACAACGCGAACCTTTTCTCCACCGATACCACCGTCACGCTGATTCACTAATGTGAAATAATCTTCGTACCCATCAGCAAACGGTATACCATTTGGACCATAAGGTCCTGTACGATAACTAAGCGATGGAAATACTAATTCTGCAAAGACAGGAGATACTAAGAACATTCCTGCTATTGCCGACAAAATCATCTTTCTATAAGTCATTTTTCCCTCTCATTTTGTATTTTATCCAATTGGACTGATCAATTACTACTCGACATTGACCTAGAGTCAATATCCTAGGCTTTAAATTGACTTTTTTGTCGAACATTTTTAGTAGGGGAATGGCCATAACCTAAGCTTTTGTTTTAGCAAATTCCATAATTGAGCTAATCCATGTGGCTCCACGATCAAGAAGAATACAATCAACCCACCAATAATTATAAACTCCAAGTGTGCAGCTATATCGACTGGCCACCCAAATTGCAAAACTAACAAATTCTTGAGCGCCACGGGAAGTAATACCATGAATGCCGCTCCCGCGAATGACCCAAAAATTGATCCCAA
>CACKFK010000067.1 GCA_902599445.1 uncultured Alphaproteobacteria bacterium | reverse complement strand
TTCTCGACACTCACTGAGACATCGAGCAGTGCAGATTCTGCCTTCATTGCAGTCTCGACTGTCGCAAGATAATTTGTTGAAAATGCAACTATGTGCTGATAAGTTCCCCCGACTTTTGTGCTCCGTTTATCTGGATCAAGCTCCAGCCAGGCAGAATTAAATGGTGCGTTTGGTAGTTCGCCATGCAATTGATGGTTGTCATTGGGGCCAGGTGCTCCGAGCCCAGTTATTCCACAGTGGATCATAAAAGCGCCATAGTTTTCCAAATAATTACGCGTGAAAACAGGCGCATCAAACATTGATCGCATTGTCAGGTCACGCCCATCGAAATTGGCGCGCCATATCTGCTGACCTTGAAAGGGCAAGACAATAATCTCGCCTCGGGCGTTTATTATGCGCAGGGCAGCCACCCCGCTTTCGTATCGGAATGCCGTGATGGAAAAAGCGTCAAATTGACAAAGTGGGCGCTCTTTTTCATCAAACATTTGATCGTAGAGTTCTATTCGCATGCTGCCTTACCGTATACGCTGACCGTTGCTTTCGTCAAAAACGAAGAGACAATCGGGATGAATTATAACACCAACTTCATCGCCCTGTTCACCGGCAAAGTCTTTTGGGGCTTTCACTGAAATTTGGTCATCGCCCCAATCCAATGTTACAAGAGCATGATCTCCAATTAATTCGTTGGTGTAAATTTTTCCAAATAAAGTCCCTTCGCCGGAGGATGCAATGGAGCAATCCTCTGGTCGGACACCCATGATAGCCTTATCCGCCTGTCCCGTAACCGCAGTTTGGATTGCAACACCATTGGTTGTAAATTGACCTCCGTTAAGACTTCCATGTACTACGTTCATTGGCGGTGAGCCAATAAACTGGGCCACGAATAAGTTTGCAGGATTGTTATAAATCTCTGCCGGGGTAGCAAGCTGTTGCAAAACACCTTTTTCGAGGATGGCGACTCGGTGTGCTAATGTCATTGCTTCGATCTGGTCATGGGTGACATAAATCGTTGTAATTCCCATAGATTTTTGCATGTGTTTAAGATGCGCGCGCATATGCCCGCGAAGTTTGGCATCAAGGTTCGACAGCGGTTCGTCCATGAGGAACACTGATGGCTGCCGAATGATGGCGCGGGCGAGTGCCACACGCTGACGCTGGCCACCGGAAAGCTCTCGAGGGTAGCGATCTAAAAGATCTCCTATCTGCACTTGTTTTGCGGCATTCAGAGTTGCTGCATCCATATCATCCTTGGCCATACCACGCACTTTCAATGGAAAACTAATGTTCTCCGCCACCGTTTTGTGTGGATAGAGCGCATAAGACTGAAAAACCATTGATATATCGCGGTACTTTGGCAAAACATCTGTAACATTTTCTTCGTCTATGTAGACCTGACCACCGGATGGCTTTTCTAAACCTGATAAGATGCGGAGGGCTGTAGTTTTTCCAGAACCTGACGCGCCCAACAGAACGACAAACTCGCCTGGTTGTACTTCCAAGTCAAAGTTTCTAAGCACCTTAACGTCGCCGAATTTTTTTTCCACATTCTCAAATCGGACGGCCGCCTGACGATCAGAACCTTGCATTTTTTAGCCTTTCATTGCGCCCATGAGGACGCCCTTAGATATAAACCTTGTCAGCAATATTGCCATGATGATTACAGGTATGATCATGACGACGATTACTGCACACATCTCCCACCACAAAATGCCTTTCTCACCTGTATTTTTTGCTGACACCATAATTGGCATTGTCTGAACCTTGACTGTAGCCAAGAACACAGCAAATAGGTATTCGTTCCAGCAAAGCACAAGTGTCAACAATGTCGTTGCTGCAAGACCGGGACGGGTTAAGGGCAAGACAATTTCCCGGAAAATGCGTAGTCGCGTGGCACCATCAAGTTGCGCAGATTCTTCTAGCTCTATTGGCAGATTCCTAAAAAAGTCATACATGAGCCAGACCACAATTGGCATATTAGCCACGGCATAGAGCAAAATTATTGCTAAGTGTGTATCCAGCATTCCAACGGCTTGAAACATCACATAGAGTGGGATTACAACAACTATTGGTGGTAAAATTCTCTGCGATATAATCCAAAACAATATATCACCATTCCTGAGCGACATCTTGAAGTATCCACGAAGAGCGCGGAGTAAGAAAAAGAAAAGTGCCAACGCAACACTTGATGACACCCACCAAGGCACACCGTAATAAGTGACCGTAAAAATAACGACAACTAACAGCAAAACAAAAATCATGATATTGCCAAAACGCGGAGCGTACTGAATGCGTGCCAAGGCAAAGGCGGCCATTGACCCAACTAGGACGCATAAACCTGTTGCAAAGATGCTGATCACGAATGAGTTGGTAAACGCTAGATAAATTTTGCAGATTTGCGGTTCCATTGGATTTAATTCAACCACTGGCGAGACTACGAAAACCGCCGAATTGTAAACTAGCAACCATAGCTGCCTTCCGATTGCACTCACTGTACAGTATGGATCTTCACTAAATTGAACGCGCCAAGCCTCGAGCGTGGGCTGAAAATCTACAAAAGGGATATAAAAGGGTCCTTGATTGACGGCGGTCA
>CACKFK010000066.1 GCA_902599445.1 uncultured Alphaproteobacteria bacterium | reverse complement strand
TTGTTAGCCTTTCGCGTTGCACTCATGGAGCCGCAAATCTATGTGACGGTTATTTTGATGGCACTCATATTGAGTGCCCACTTCATCAGGGATTATTTGATGTAAGAACGGGAGAGGCAAAAGCGGCCCCTGCAAGGGTGCGGCTAAAGATGATACCATCTAGAGTTCAAAATGGCCTAGTTCAAATTTATCTATGATGCTCAATTTGTGATCTTAATACCACCAATCTCAGATTTTGAAACCTTGTATGCGACTGCTAAAGAAAGCGAACTTCCAAAAATGACACTAACTGCTGTCCCGTACCAAACACCCCAGTAGTCAAACCCCAAAATCGATATAAATATCCAGATGAAGAAGGCACATCCTATACCCTGTCTCATAAATCCAATCCAAAATATCCCAGTTGGACGTTTCAATCCTTGTAATAATGAATTAACACAGAATAAGAATGCATAAATAGGTAAAACCAGCCCGTCTACCATTAAATAACTTACCCCCACTTCAACAACCGTCTGGCTGTCTGTAAATAGCATCATTGCATAGGGACTCAAAAACCAAATAGCGGGATAAGCAGCTATCATTGAAATCATCCCAATCTTTATGCACAAAAATAAGGATTTTCGCACCCGATCATACTCTCCAGCCCCAAAATTCTGAGCAACAAGCGGAATTAAAGCGTGAGAAATGCCAAGGATCGGTAATAGCACCAATTGTTCAATTCTGAGAGCAATGCTGTACCCTGCAATCGCTTCTGGACCAAAATCCTTCAAAGCAAACTGCACAATAAGGACACCAACGATTATCATTTGAAAGGACATTGTAGGTGGGAGCATTTGCTTCGTTATTGCAATAAAAAAGTTTGAATGAATAATCCTGTAATGAAATGATGGTGTGACTTTACTTTTTATTACATTAAAAGCCATGAAGAACATTACAAAAAAATTGCTTGTGACGGTGGATACCGCTATTCCATCAAATCCTATACCGCGCCAGAAACCTGGAATCCCAAATATCAGTAGTGGATTTAATACTAGATTTAGAAAAAATGCCAAAACTAATGCTCTTTGCATGGCAATAGTATTGCCTTGTGCTTGCAAAATACCGTTACAAGTATAGGAAATTAAAAAAGCTGGAAGCGACATCAATAACCAAAAATAATATCTCAAACCTAAGTCTCTATAGATTCCTGGTTCTGACACTAATTCCAGCATACGAAAACCAACTAACCAACCGAATAATATCAATAACAGTGATAAAAAAATTGAAAAAATAATCCCATTAAAAGCGAGAGACGAAGTATTTTTGTCATTTTTTCCAATTGCATGCCCCATCAAACCAGCCATCGCGGCGTTCAAACCAAACCCAAAAGCTGCTACAAAAAAGTAAACGAGATAACCAAGAGATAATCCTGCCTGTGAATCAGTGGATAGTAGGCTCGCAAAATAGACGTCTGTTACATTGTATAAGGTATGAAACAGCATACCTAATGCTGCAGGGATAGCTAAACTATGTAAATGGTTTAAAATAGGACCTGATGTTAAATCCTTAACATGTCCCGTTTTCATAATGATTTCTCATAAATTATCTTGCTCTTCTTCGATCTTGCGTCCTAAGAATTTTCGGAATAGCTTGGCTCCAGCATCCAAACCCAAATCTATATTTGGGGTGGAAGGGTTTTTCATTCCAAGATGCACATCTTCCAAAATTCCTTTATCCTCTAAAAAAGCCATTAAAGCTCCATCATTCATTTTTGCTGATATATCTTTATCCTGAGGATCCGTGTTACGATGCTGAAACCAAAAATATCGCGTATTATCCTCGTCTAAGGGAGTCATGAAGTTATACGAAATATTTATGTATGTTTTGTCAATATAAGCTTTCCCCCGCCCTCCAGTGCCTTCTGGCGTGTATATCGACTTATTTAGGGCTACAGCTGGTATGCACATTTCGTAATGCTGTAAACGATCACAATTCCCATCAAATTTTACTAAATCTGCATAATACGGAGATGGTGGGTTTCCGTGTATCCAGCGAGAAACGATCACACCTCTATCCGTTTTTTTTATATCCAAAGGCTCGTCATCAGTTCCAGCACCAGCAAATGAGGTTACGTGAACCCAAGCAACATGACTTGGATCCAACAAATTATCACAAACCCAAAGGTAATTACATTTGATGTCCATAACTCCTCCATCAGTATATCCCCATTTTGGACTTTCAAAATTATCGATTGGAAATATTGTATCTGGATCAGACAGTTCAGGATTTCCCATCCATATCCATAGTAATCTGTATTTATCAACAATTGGATAAGATTTAACTACTGCGCGGCTTGGCATCATTCCTCTCTGTGTCGGCGAGTCAGAACATTGCCCTTTGTCATTAAAGGTCAAACCATGGTAACCACAAATTATACTATCTTCACTCAAAGCTCCTTTTGAAAGTGGCAATTTCCGATGAGGACAGGCATCTTCTAAAGCAACAGGGGTCCCATCTTGCTTCCTATATATAACAACGCTTTCTCCAAGATACTTTTCCGCTTTGAGTTCTCTACCATAGTCTTTGCTCCAGCCAGCAACATACCAACAGTTTTTTAAATACATCTTACTTGTCCTCAAATTTGATTGCTTATTCGTTCAACTTTATGCTTTATTTGGCTCTAATTTACTAAAAAGCAAGGATAGGCCAAAACATATAACAAAATAAAACATAGCTGTTGTTAACCATGCCTCAAATATCATGTGAGTAGAGGAAACCAATTCAGCAGTCTTATAAGTTAGTTCCTGT
>CACKFK010000065.1 GCA_902599445.1 uncultured Alphaproteobacteria bacterium | reverse complement strand
GCCACCATGAATGCCACAGGTGTAGTGAGTTTTTCAGCTACCAATGCTAGTTCAAATTCAGGTGACGCAACCCTAACAGCTGCAACTGCAGGTGGATCTATCAATATGAGCTCTGTTGGTGGGGCAGGAGGTTACACACTAATTGGAAGCACTAAGAATGATAGTTTAACTGGTAGTGGTCAAAATGACGTCTTTGAGATCAAAACTGCAGGAGCTGGAGATGGTGATACACTAGATGGAGCTGGTGGCACTGATACTCTTAAACTTTCTGTTGGGACACATACATTCGCAAACGATAACCTGTTGAAAAACATAGAGAAAATAGATACGAATTCTTCAGGCTCAACATTAGTTCTCACAGGTCAATTGGAAGGATTCACCATTACTGGTGGGTCTGCCAATGATATAATAACTGGGGCTGCAGGTAATGACATTATTACGAGTGGTGGTGGAACTGACTCATTAACTGGTGCCGGTGGTACAGATACTTTTAAAGTAACTGCAGGTTCGGCGACCATTACTGATTTAATAAATGGGGATCACCTTGTTGTTAGTGCAACTGCGACTGCTACCGCTAATAATGTTGGAAATTTCACAGCGGCTTCTGCCACAAGTAATGCAGGAACTGCAATTATTAATTCTGCGACAGGTAATACCACCATTGATATGTCTGGTTCCACATCAGGAGGTTTCACGTTAGTTGGAAGTGGAGGTGTTAATCAATTCACTGGCGGTAAAGGAAATGACATAATAACGGGTGCTGCTGGTGCTGACATACTGTCTGGTGACCAGGGAGACGATATTATTACAGGTGGTGATGATAACGACAGCCTTACAGGTGGATCTGGAAAAGATACTTTTAATGTTGATGCGGGGACAGACAGTATAGATGATTTGGGGGGTGCTGGAGCAGCCGACGAAAAAGATATTTTAATTGTAAGTAATACAGCGACCGTTAATGCAACAAATATCATTAAATTTGTTGCAACAACTGCGACTAAAAACGAAGGTACTGCCAATTTAACTGCAAAAAGCACTGGTGGTCATATTGATATGACCCTATCTACAGACGGGGCGTACACCATCACAGGAAGTTCTCAAACTGATACTCTCATAGGTGGGATTGGTGGCGATACAATAGTTATAAGTAGTGCTGGAGATGGAAATAGTGATACGTTAGATGGGGGAACCGGTTCAGATACTTTGCAGCTTGCTGCTGGGTCAAATATTTTTTCTGATAATAACAAACTAAAAAATATCGAAACAATCCTAGCAAATGCTAGTGGATCAGTCGTAACCTTAACAGGCCAAACTGAGGGGTTCACTATTACAGGTGGTGCAGGCATAGATACTATTACAGGTGGTAGCGGTGCTGACGTTATTAAAGGTGGTGCAGTCAATGATATTATTTCCGGGGGTGCTGGGAATGATATTATTACAATCGACTCCGGTACCGATAAGGTAAAGGATTTAGGGGGAGCTTCGGGCACTGAACAAGATGTAGTCGTTGTCAATGCCGGTGCAACACTTAATGCTGTTGATATTATGGGTTTTACAGCAACAAATGCTACAAAAAATGATTCAACGGATGCGAACAACGCTGTTTTAACAGCCAAAGATGGTCAGAATGTAACTATCAACGTTTCCTTAGCTACGGGAAGTTCAAAAGCTTTTAAACTCCTGGGTGGAACTGGGCAAGATAGTCTTACCGGAGGTGCCGGTGCTGATATTATTTCTGGTGGTGATGCAGTTGATACTATTGTTGGAGGTGGTGCTATCGATACCATCACGGGTGGTGTCGGGAATGATATTATTACAGGCGGTGATGGAAACGATATCATTACTGTAGATTCTGGTACCGATACAGTTAAAGACCTAGGTGGGTCATCTGGAAATGATCAAGATGTTGTAGTAGTGAATGCGGGTGCTACTTTAAATGCTGTTGATATCATTGGTTTTACAGCAACCACTGCCACTAAGAATGACTCAACAAATGCCAATAATGCAGTTTTAAATGCTAAAGATGGGCAGAATGTAACGATCAATGTTTCAGCTGCGACTGGAAGCTCTAAGGCTTTTAAAATAGTTGGTGGCACAGGGCTAGATATTCTTACTGGTGGTGCTGGTGCTGATATTATTAATGGTGGTAACGCAGTTGATACTATCGTGGGTAACGCTGGTATTGATACTATCACAGGCGGTGCTGGTGATGACATTATTACTGGTGGTGGTGGATATGATATTATTACGATAGATGCTGGTACGGACAAAGTTAAGGATTTGGGCGGTTCGTCTGGAAGTGATGATGATGTCGTGGTCATTAATGCAGGTGCCACACTAAATGCAATTGATATTATTGGATTCACGGCCACGAACGCTACGCAAAATAACTCAACAAATGCCAATAACGCTCAATTGACAGCCAAGGATGGTCAGAACGTAACGATTGACGTTTCTCTCGCTACAGGAAGCTCTAAAGCCTTCAAGATATCTGGGGGAGATGGTCTAGATATTCTTACCGGTGGTGCAGGTGCCGATATTATCTTAGGTAATGGCGCAGTTGATACTATTGTCGGTAACGCTGGTATTGATACAATTACAGGTGGTGCTGGTGATGACATTATCACTGCTGGTGATGGTAATGATATTATCACGATTGATTCTGGTACTGACAAAGTTAAAGATTTAGGTGGATCCTCCGGGAGTGATCAGGACGTCGTTGTAATAAATGCGGGCGCCACGTTAAACGCAATTGATATCATTGGATTTACAGCAACTGCAGACACAAAAAATAACTCCACTGACGCTAATAATGCTAAATTAACGGCCAAGGACGGTGCTGGACGAACTATTAATGTTGCAAATGCCACCGGCAGTTCTAAAGCTTTTAAGATCACTGGCGGAGATGGCGCAGATATATTAACTGGGGGTGCCGGTGCGGACATCATTTTAGGTAATGGTGCCATTGACACAATTGTCGGGAATGGTGGCGCTGAC
>CACKFK010000064.1 GCA_902599445.1 uncultured Alphaproteobacteria bacterium | reverse complement strand
TTTGGTTTCAAAAGATCAGACGGTCGTGTTGGTACAAGAAACACAATAGCCATTTTAACTTCAGTCAACTGTTCTGCAACTGCAGCCAGAATGATAGCTGAGCATTTTACTAAGCGCAAAATAAGTGAATATCCCAATATTGACGGAGTCAATGCATTTGTTCACGGCACTGGTTGTGGTATGGCCGATTCTGGAGAAGGGTTTGAAACTTTGCAAAGAGTGATGTGGGGTTATGCGAAGAACCCTAATGTAGCTGCTGTTCTAATGGTAGGTTTAGGCTGCGAAATGAATCAAATTGATTGGTTGTTAGATGCCTATGAGATTGAAAAAGGACCTCTCTTTCAAGTATTAAATATTCAACAAGTATGTGGTTTGAGAAAAACTATTGATAAGGGCATTGAGAAAATAAATGAAATGCTTCCTTTGGTTAACAATAATGTGAGGGCACCGTGCCCTACTTCATCACTAATGCTAGGTCTCCAATGCGGGGGATCAGATGCTTGGTCTGGAATAACTGCCAACCCAGCTTTGGGGTATGCCTGCGATCTTATCGTTGCGGAAGGTGGCACAGGAGTTTTGGCTGAGACTCCTGAGATTTATGGTGCTGAGCATTTATTGACTGAGCGTGCCACCAGTACTGAAATTGGAAGAAAACTTTTAGAGCGAATTAAATGGTGGGAAGACTATACTTCCCGAAATTTAGGGTCAATGGACAACAACCCATCACCAGGGAACAAATTAGGAGGCCTTACTACTATATTAGAAAAATCTCTGGGGGCTGTCTCTAAGGCGGGCACTTCAAATTTAAATGGTGTTTATAAATATGGTGAGCCGATCAACAACAAGGGTTTTGTATTTATGGATAGTCCTGGATATGACCCTGCTTCTGTTACTGGTCAGATAGCTAGCGGCTGTAATCTCATTGCATTTACTACCGGCCGTGGATCAGCATTTGGATCTAAACCTTCTCCATGTATAAAAATAGCTTCAAACTCAGAACTCTTCCAGAAGATGTCTGATGATATGGATATAAATGCAGGTAGTATACTTTCAGACAACTGTGCTGTGGCAGAAGTTGGTAAATTGATTTATGACCAAATTATAGCCGTGGCCTCTGGTGCAGAAACTAAATCAGAGATCCAAGGTCTTGGAGATTTCGAATTTGTTCCCTGGCAAATTGGAGCTGTAATGTAATATGTCACTGAAACCCAGTATTGATGATTCAAATATTTGAAGACGTTTAATAATTTCCTAAAAGGAGATCTTCTATGAGACTTAATGGAAAAAAAGCATTTATTACTGCCTCAGGCCAAGGAATTGGGAAGGCAATTTGTGAAAATTTCGTGGCTGAGAAGGCAGAGGTTTATGCTACAGATATTAATGAAGATTTGTTGAAAGAATTGCCTGCAGATAGAACTAGCGTTTTAGATGTAACTCATAAGAAGTTGCTGCAGGCGGAGATTAAAAATTTTAATCCTGACATATTAATTAATTGTGCTGGTATTGTTCATGCAGGAAGTATTTTAGATTCTTCTGATGACCAGTTTGACTTTGCTGTTTCACTAAATGTTAAGTCAATGTTTCATGCTATTCAGGCTGTTATGCCTCTAATGCTTGAAAAGAAAGCTGGCTCTATAATTAATATTGGGTCAGTTGTGTCTTCGATCATCGGTGCTCCTAACAGATTTATCTATGGGGTTTCTAAGGCAGCGATAATAGGATTAACAAAATCGGTGGCCCTAGAGTTTGTGAGTAAAGGAATTAGGTGTAATTGTATCTGTCCGGGTACTGTTGACACGCCATCCCTGCATCAAAGACTGGAAGATACTGGTGATTATGAGAAGGCCATGAAAGATTTTGTGGCCAGACAGCCAATGGGAAGAATCGGCAAGTCTAGCGAAATTGCTAGTTTGGCAGTTTATCTTGCATCTGATGAGAGTAATTTCACCACTGGACAGGCACACATAATTGATGGGGGCTGGTCCATTGGTTAACAGCCTGAAACCTTCACAACCTAACAATTATAGGACAAAAGTTGTAAGATTATTCCATTAATTCAAGTTCTTTAAGGGACGTTCAAAATAGTTTTGAGCCAGTTTGGTAGCGCAAAATATTACTTTAGACCTATTAAATGGTTCCAGAGGAAAAATGCATAGAATAATTTTTGATTTATTGATCCAACGACCGTGCAATTAATTCTTTCATTATTTCATTTGAACCACCGTAAATTTTTTGCACTCTTGCATCTGCATACATCCTGGCTATTGGATAATCCAATATGTATCCATAGCCACCATGCAATTGTAGACATTCATCCATGACTTCATTTTGAACCTGTGATCCCCAATATTTTGCCATTGAGGCTGTAGGTGCATCAAGGTTACCGTTTATCAGCCTGGAAATACAGTCGTTAACAAATGATCGAAGAACTTCAGCTTTTGTTTTTGCTTCAGCAAGTTTAAACCTGGTGTTTTGCAAGTCCATAATGCGCTTCCCAAATGCCTTTCTATCCTGTACATATTTGACAGTTTCCTCCAGTGCAAAATCGATCGCTCCTAAAGCAGTGATACCTATTAAGAGCCTTTCCCAAGGTAATTGTTTCATCATCTGATAAAAACCTTGGCCTTCTTCAGGACCAATTAAGTTTGTTAATGGGATCTTGACATCATCAAAAAATAATTCTGCAGTATCATTTCCCTTTAGACCAAGTTTTTTTAAAGGAGTTCCACGACTAAAGCCATCTGCTTCATTGGTATCCAGTAATATTAATGAGATTCCCTTGGCGCCAGCAGATTGGTCAGTTTTAGCTGCCACAACTATAAGATCAGCAGAACCCCCATTTGTTATAAAGATTTTAGATCCATTGAGCTTATACTGATTGCCGTCTCTCTTAGCAGTGGTTTTAATGGCTTGCAAGTCTGAACCAGCCCCAGGTTCTGTCATGGCAAGGGCAGCAATAGAGGTTCCAGATATTAATTTAGGTAGCCACTTGTTCTTTTGTTCTTCAGTACCGTA
>CACKFK010000063.1 GCA_902599445.1 uncultured Alphaproteobacteria bacterium | reverse complement strand
CTTACCACACCACTCCCCTGAATCATAAAAGTGTGCATAGCCTATTCCCAAGCCTAATGTCGGTGATGGGACCCCTGCCCGAATTTGACCTACAATCTTATGTCTATCTATGATCTTGCTTTTGGCAGCTGGAATTCTAGTTTTGCATGTTGCGCCCAAGAGACGTATGTCCTTCTTTTTCTTAACTAATGCATCTCGCCCCACAAAACCTTCCTTATCCAGATCAACAAATTGAGAGAATCCAACTTCAAAAGGTGTCATTTGAATATCTATATCGGTGGTATTTCCAAGAATTCCAGCTTCTATTCTTCTCATCGTCATTGCTCTAGTCGAGGACACCTCCATACCAAATTTTTCACCTGAATTTATTAAATGATCCCAAAGAGAAAGATGATCAGTTTTGGCCGCATTGCAATAAATTTCAAATCCCAACTCACCCGTGAAACCAGTCCGCGATACATATAGCCTTTGTCCACCAATATCAAAAAAACCAGACTGGAAATATTTTATAGTTTCATCAATTTGACCGTGTGATGCAGCTTTCATGATTTCTATAGAGGCAGGACCCTGAATTTGTAAAACTCTGGAATGAGGGTCCGAGATATTTACATCAAAATTTTCACTATGCGCGATAAGCCAAGTTTCTAATGCTCCGTCAGCTTGAACATACCAAAAATAATTTTCCTCAAACCGAAAAACTACCCCGTCCATGAATATACCACCCTGAGGCGTACAGGCTATAGCATAATATCCCCGACCTATTTTCATATCTTTTACCTTACGGGTTAAAACTTTTTCTAAAAAAGGAACAGCATCTGACCCACTTATCTCGATGGGTTTTTCAGGGACATCGAAAAGTACGGCCTTCCGCCTTAGTGTCCAATATTTTTCCAAGGGGTCTTCATCATTATAAACGGCAAAAAATCGGTTAGCATAAACTCCCCTAATCATTTTTTCAGTGTTTTGTCTCGTTAAAAAAGGAGACTCTTCAAATCTCCGAGCACTGACCCTGACTGTATTAAAAAGGTCTTCTTCTTCTTGCAAGTTAACCATATCTAATCCTCATTAATTTGCTTGGAGTGTTTATCTATCACTAGCCATCTTTACTAATGATTTTGGGTGGATCATAAGCCGTTACCTTAGGCATCGGTTCGTTGACTAATTTTATTTCAACAAGACATGTGTGTGCAATAGGTCCTTGTGCTAGACTTGAGGTTCCTTTATCTGGGGTCAACACGTTAGGATTCCCATTCTTGCATGTACTATTGACAATACTTGGATCAAGCGGATCATACCAAGCACCTGTACTCATTAAGGCCACTCCTGATCGTATGCCATCATCAACAACAACGGCCGCAAGGCAAGATCCTCTATCATTAAAAACAAGTACCAGATCATTAGACTTCAAATTTCGTTTGGTAGCATCCAAACTGTTAATTCGAATAGGTTCCCGCCCGTCAATTTTATTAGCTCTACTATGGCTACCATGATCCAGTTGGGAATGAAGCTTGTTATCCGGTTGATTAGAAATTAAGTGCAAAGGAAATTTTGTTTGATTATTTCCCAACCACTCACAAGGTTCTCTCCAAACAGCATGCCCAGGGCAGTCTTGATAACCAAAATTGGCTACCACTTCAGAATATATCTCAATCTTGCCACTAGGTGTCTTTAATCGATTCTTAATTGGATCCTTTCTAAAATCCTCTAACATGACAATTTTTTCTTTTGGATCACTAAATTTGAACCAGCCCTTGTCATCAAACTCTTCGTAACTAGGCATTGTCAAGCCAAGCGCAACTGCTTTCTTGCGCGTCTCCATATAGAGCCATTTAATCCAGTCATCAGAAGTTTTCTGTGCTGTAAACTCCGATTCGACACCCATTGCGCAAGCTATACCTTTAAAAATTTCAAAATCACTTTTACTTTCACCATATGGTTCAGTTAATTTTGACATCTTTACAACATACGGATCTCTAGGTGTAAGAGCAACGTCTTCACGTTCAAGAGGAGTGCTACAAGGTAAGACTATGTCTGACCTTTTTGCTAGTGAATTCCAACACCATTCATTACAAATTATTGTTTCTGGTTTTTGCCATGCTTGCATAAGGCGTCCCAAATCTTGGTGATGATGAAATGGATTTCCACCCGCCCAATAGACTATTTTTGTTTCCGGATAGGTATATACTTTGCCATCAAAATCAAACTTCTCATTTGGACACATCAGAAGGTCACTGATCCGTGCAACTGGAATAAAGGTTTTGACAGGGTTTTTACCTTGAGGCAAAGGCACTGCAGGTGGAACGGTAAACTGCCCCCCGACAAAGTTCGTTGCACTATAACCAAACCCTATCCCCCCACCTGGCAAACCAATCTGACCGAGCATTGCCGCCACTGTGATGGCCATCCAAAAAGGTTGCTCACCATGATCTTGTCTGGTCAAGGACCAGCTGACAGAAATCATAGTCCGATTAGCAGCCATCTTCTTTGCAAGCTCTATTATCTTTTCCGCATCCAATTCACAAATATTAGCTGCCCAGTTAGCTGTTTTTGGTATTCCATCAGTTTCACCAAGAACATAAGCCAGGAACTTTTCATAACCTTCGGTATATTTTTTGAGAAAAGCAATGTCAGCTAGTCCATATTCATAAAGGGTATAAGCAATTCCAAGAAGAAGTGCTGTATCGGTATTGGGCCGAGGTGAAAGCCATTCACCTCCCACATCCTCTAGTAAATCGGTTTTTACAGGGCTGATATTTACAAATGAGATGTTGGATTTGGTTGCCGCCATTAGATTTTCACGCTGAAAATGCTTGCCAACCCCACCTTGACTTATCTGTCCATTTTTAAGAGGTATTCCACCAAAACAAACAAATAGTTCTGTATTTTCCAATATAGATTCCCAACTAGTGCATGTGTCGAGAAACTCTCTATAGCTTCCTAAAATATGGGGAATCATCGTTTCAGCTGCAGCGAAACTATAGGTGAACTTTGATTTAGTATAGCCTCCGATACAGTTTAAAAAACGGTGTAGTTGACTTTGTGCATGGTGAAAACGACCAGCGCTTGACCAACCATAAGAGCCAGCGTAAATAGCTGAGTTACCATAACCATGCCGAACCCTATTTAATTCATCAGCTACTAATTGCTCCGCCTCTGACCAACTTACCTCAATAAAGGGATCCACCCCCCTCAGGTCGGTCTTACTACCTGGCCCATGTTCCAGCCAACTCTGTCGAATGGCTGGTGTTTTTATTCTTGAAGGTCCGTGCTGAACATCAATTATTCCTGAAGCAATAGGCGAAGGATCCTGGTCACACTCAAAACTCAATAATTCTTGCACTATAC
>CACKFK010000062.1 GCA_902599445.1 uncultured Alphaproteobacteria bacterium | reverse complement strand
GTGCTTGCATCTGGTCCGTTAGTTATCCACATCTTTGTACCATTGATAATAAAGCGATCATTTCTTTTTTCTGCTTTAAGTTTCATCGATACAACATCAGAGCCAGAACCAGCCTCTGACATGGCTAAAGAACCAACTTTCTTTCCCGAAATGAGATCAGGCAAGTATTTTTCTTTTTGCCAGTTGTTACCCCAACGATTAATCTGATTAATACATAAGTTTGAGTGAGCACCGTAGGATAAGCCTACAGATGCTGATGCACGACTAATTTCCTCCACAATGATGCAATGAGCCAAATAACCTAACCCGGATCCCCCGTGCAGTTCGGGGGCGGTAACCCCTAAAAGCCCAGCACTTCCCATTTTTTGCCAGAGATCCCTTGGAAATTCATTTTGAGAATCTATAAGTGATGCCCTTGGCAATATTTCCTGAGTCGCAAATTGATAAACCATGTTCCGCAAAGCATCTAACTCGTCACCCAATCCAAAATCTAGAGATCCTGTAAACATACTTCTTTAACCTTTATTAAATTAGTTAAAAGTAACAACAAGCTTGAACTAGTTAGCTTGGTATTTCAACTGCCAATGCCAAACCTTCTCCGCCACCGATGCAAATAGCTGCAACTCCTCTCTTTAATTGCCTCTGGGTTAATGCATTGATCAGAGTTATCAATATTCTAGCACCTGAAGCTCCGATTGGATGTCCCAAGGCACAAGCTCCACCATTAACATTCATCTTCTCTCTTGGTATTCTTAATTCCTGCATAAAAGCCATGGGTACTACGGCAAAAGCTTCGTTCACCTCCCATAGATCTATCTCCTCTAGTGACCAATTTAGTTTTTCAATTAATTTCTTGGCTGCAGGGATTGGAGCAGTGGTAAACCAACTGGGTTCTTGGGCATGCCCTTCATAACCTTTTATTCTAGCCTTTACCGGGATATCAAACTTGTTTGAATACTCTGTAGAGCACAACACCATAGCAGCTGCCCCATCGGATATGGATGATGAGTTAGCAGCAGTCACTGTTCCATCTGCCGTGAACGCAGGTTTTAAATTGGGTATCTTTTCCACAGATCCTTTTTTAGGTTGTTGATCTTCACAAATCTCTATTTTTCCTAGTTTCTTACTTTCATAAAAAACTGGCACAATTTCGTTAGCAAGACGATTATCTTTTTGTGCCTCAAGAGCATTTTCAAGAGAACCAATGGCATATTTATCTTGTTGAACTCTGGTAAACTGAAAGAATTTTGCACAATCTTCTGCAAAAGAACCCATTAATCGCCCTCTCTCATATGCGTCTTCTAACCCATCTAGAAACATGTGATCATAAATTTTACTATGGCCAAGCCTAGCACCGCCTCTATTTGTGTTCGACAAATAGGGTGCATTGGTCATGCTCTCCATTCCGCCGGCAACAATTACACTATTTGAACCAGCCTTTATCTGCTCAGATGCAGTGATTACTGTCTTTAAACCAGAACCGCACATCTTATTTATAGTCACAGCAGGAACACTCTCAGACAATCCAGAGTGGAAACCGGCCTGCCGAGCTGGAGCTTGTCCGATACCAGCTTGCAGGACACAACCCATAATTACTTCTTCTATATCCTTGGTGCTGATATTAGATTCAGAAATAGCTTTTTTCATAGCCTTTCCACCTAATTCAGGTGCAGAAAGTTGTGCTAAATCTCCTTGAAAACTCCCTAAAGGCGTTCTAGCATAACCAGCAATAATAATATCTTCCATCATCAAATCCCTTTACAGAATAAACAAGTAATTAGTCAGCAATTACTTATAATCGATAAATTTGTCTTTACTGAAAAATATGTCCTGTCATACATAAGTATGTCAAGGATTACTAAGGTGGAACCAATTTATGAAAGAATATAACTGTTTCAAGGTACTTACTGTCAAGAACATTAGCCATGTTATACTCAACAGGCCTGAAAAGAGAAATTCAATGAATTTAGATTTTTGGAATGAATTTCCAGAAATTATTTCAAGAATTAATCAAGAAGGGAAGGCTAAAGCAATTGTTATTTCTTCTACCGGGCCTCATTTCTGCTCGGGCTTGGATATATCATTATTTCAATCAGACCTCTTCCAAATGGTCAGAGATGAAGGTCATAAGGGTATTCTCCTTATGGACTACATACAAACTCTTCAAGATGCCCTTGGAGTGCTACAAGAATGTCGTATGCCAGTAATCTCCGCGATCCAGGGTGGTTGTATGGGGGGTGGTCTAGATTTAGTTTGCGCTAGTGACATTCGTTTAGGTACTGATGATTGTTATTTTAGTATATTGGAAACTAAATTAGGATTAGTTGCAGATGTCGGTACTTTCCCTAGGCTCGTGAAATTAATTCCAGATGGCTTAGTTAGAGAACTGGCATTTACTGGAAGAAAATTTGAAGGGGCTGAAGCTTTGACTTCTGGTTTTCTCAATAATACTTATCCTGATCAAGGAAGCATGATAAAAGCTGCTTTTGCTTTAGCCGAAATAATAGCTGCAAATGCTCCATTAACAGTCCATGGATGTAAAGAGGCTATAAACTTCGCTAGAGATCATCCCACGGAAGAAGGCTTAAAATGGGTTAAGATGTGGAATTCTTCTATGCTTAACATGAACGACATAGAGGAAGGTTTCAAGGCATCTATCACAAAAAAACCGGGTAAGTTTACAACCTTGCCACAAAAAATTACAAAAATTGGGTAGCGACCAGAAAACTCTACCGTTGATCATCAATAATTATACCATCCGAAGGCAAACTATCTGGATGGACTGTAACAATATTAGCTCTGAGATTAATGATATCTCTAACGGTTGATGAATAATCAATCTGGTTTCCTGAATTGACTTCAAGTTTAATAGTTAATTCATCCTGATTCTCAACCAACCTTATCTCTACTCTTGCTTTTATTATTTCCTTATGGCGAGAAATCAGTTCTTTAATTTGCTCTGGCCTTACAAACATCCCCTTAACCTTTGCGGCTTGATCGGCTCGACCTCGCCAGCCTACTATCCTCATATTTGTTCGCCCACATGAACTTTTCCCTGGAGCTACTGCAGACATATCGCCAGTGGCAAACCGAATTAGAGGGTAATTTAAATTAAGATTCGTTACTAAAACTTCTCCAATTTCACCGGGTGGCACAGGATCACCAGTACCAGGGAAGACAATTTCGACTAATACACCTTCATCGACTATTAATGGTTCATCCTGAACTGTTTCCAGCGCGATATTACCCAAATCTGCTGTCGCATAAGATTGCAGACATTTTATACCTCTTTGAGAATAAGCATCCCTTAAATTTGGAAAGAGAGGTCCACCACCAACGCACGCAATTTTTATGCAGGTAAGATCAAGTGACAGCTCATCGCCCTTTTCTAAGATTTTATATAAAAAATCTGGGGTGCCAGCATAAACCTGAGTTCGTAAGAAGGCTGCCGCCTTTGCTTGCAATTCAGTTTGACCAGTCCCTGCAGGTAGGACTTTTGCCCCAATTCTGAGGGCTCCCTCTTCAAACATCATACCTGCAGGGGTAAGATGGTAA
>CACKFK010000061.1 GCA_902599445.1 uncultured Alphaproteobacteria bacterium | reverse complement strand
TCTTCAAAAGATATTTGTGAAAAAGCATTGAAGATTGCATCTGATATTTGTGTTTATACTAACCACAATATTGTTCTAGAAACATTGACGAAAAATTAATGACTGAATTAACACCTAGAGAAATAGTTTCAGAACTTGACAAATTTATTATAGGTCAGGAACCTGCAAAAAGAGCTGTAGCCGTTGCTCTTAGAAGTAGGTGGCGAAGAAAAAAAGTAAAATCGCCTCTGAAAGAAGAAATTTTCCCAAAAAATATCTTAATGATAGGTCCAACAGGTGTAGGTAAAACTGAAATATCACGTCGGTTATCAAGATTAGCCGGCGCTCCTTTTCTGAAAGTAGAAGCCACAAAGTTTACCGAGGTTGGCTATGTTGGGAGAGATGTGGAACAAATAGTTAGAGATTTAATTGATAGCTCCATTATCATGGTAAAAGATCAAATGCGAAAGGATGTAGAAGTAAAGGCTCACGCAGAAGCTGAAAAAAGGGTTTTGGCATGTTTAACTGGAGATAACGCAAGAGAAAAAACAATTGAAATGTTCAAAAAAAAGTTACGGGATGGCCTTTTAGATGATAAGGAAATTGAAATTGAGTTGACTGACACAAAAAACCCTATGTCCTTTTTTGATATTCCTGGACAACCCGGTAACAACATGAGTGTAATGAATCTTAATGAAATTTTTGGTAAAGCTCTGGGGAAAAAAACTAAGAAAACTAAGGTTAGAATAGCTGATAGTTATAATTTGTTAATAAAAGAAGAGGCGGACAAGCTTTTAGATGAAGACAAAATTACTAGGGACGCTATCGAATCAGTAGAAGAAAATGGGATTATATTCTTAGACGAAATTGATAAAATTTGCGCTAGAGCTGATGTTAAATCAGCGGACGTTAGTAGAGAGGGCGTACAAAGAGATCTGTTGCCTCTAATAGAGGGTACCACGGTATCAACGAAATATGGGCCAATACGCACTGACCACATTTTGTTTATAGCTTCGGGTGCTTTCCACGTTGTAAAACCCAGCGATCTTCTCCCTGAACTTCAAGGTAGGCTTCCTGTACGAGTGGAGCTATCAGCACTCACGGAAGAAGATTTCGTAAGCATTTTAAAAGAAACTGAGAACTCTTTAACAAAACAGTACACAGCCCTAATGCTAACGGAGGGCATTGTCTTAAAGTTTGAAGAGTGTGGTATTAAATCACTAGCTAAAATAGCGGCGGAAATTAATGACACAGTTGAAAACATTGGAGCTAGAAGATTATATACTATATTGGAAAAAGTCTTTGAAGATCTAAGTTTTTCCGCACCAGATCAAAAAACAAAAACTGTCAAAATTGACAGCAATTTTGTGAAAAAGAATTTGGAAAAATTTGTTAATGCTACTGACTTAAGCAGATATGTATTATAAGCAATTCTCCCTAGATTTGCGAAAATAAACATAAAAAGCTCCACCTCCACCGTGTTTGGCATGTGCTGGTAAAATATCGAGAATTTTTGGCCGCATGTTTGATTTTTCAACCCATGTCATTAATGACCTTTTTAATATACCAAAATCTTGTTCAGTGTAATAGGAGTTATCCGCCTCTATTGACCTTTTACCTTTGCCAGTAATGATAAGTGCCAACCTGACACCATTAATATAATTTTTCAGTAAAAAATCTAATACTATTTTCTCAGCTCTTTTTGCATTTAGTCCGTGTAAGTCCAAAATTTTTTCCGGTTCGATTTTTCCCCTTTTTAAAAGTGTTTGTCTTTTTTTATCCAACTTATTATCTTTATAATTGGTAGTAGTGGATTTAAATTCTGAGTTTTTACTTATGGCCTTTATCATCTTTTTCATTTTTGGTACAAAAACTTCTTCCGGTCTTATAGCTTTATGAATTGGTTCTTTTATGCCATAAGTTTTGAGTGACCTTTTCTTATCAGTTTTACTCAAACTATGATCAAAAGTCTTTTTCACCTGTTCCCAAACTAAAAGATCTTCTTTTGACAAGTGTCTAGATTTATCGGGTTTCAATTTGCATCTCTGATATAGTATTGTTTATTATTCAGTTTTAATTAAATACCAATTTGGTAAATCCGTAGTCATTTTTCTAGAAAAAGTCCATATGTCTCTTTGCTTCTTGATTTTATCGGAACCTCCTTCCAGAATTTTACCATCCTGATCCTTCACACTATAAGATAACTCACACTGAAAAATGATCTTTATTTTGGCTTCCAAGTTCTTTTTATTAAAAAGAACTTCCTTTATTCTTATATCTCGAACTCCACCAAATTCTGCCTCTATTGTTATACCTTTATTGGCACGTTCATCAATTACTGTCTTGAAAGATTCACATACTTCATCTGAGGTCATTTTTTTTATAGTCTGCAAATCCCCTTTTTCAAAAGCCATCAATATTTGCTCATAAGCCATCTTAGCACCAGAAACAAAATGAGAAACCAGCCAACCTTTTTCTACTTTCTTCATTTCTGATAGAGCATCAAAAGCTGGACTATTTATTTCTACATAATCTGCTATTTCTTCATTAACCTCGTTAGCCTTTAGCTCTATAACATTTGAATCAGCTTTGTTTTCTTTTGAATCAGCTTTGTTTTCTTTTTTGTTTACCTTTATATCTTCTGTACTAACAGTGTTTTTTTCAAATCCTTGTCTAGATCCTAAAACTGACCTCAACCTCCAAAACAAAAACAGCGCTACTGCTGCTAATACTAAAATTTGAACCATAAGAATATGCCTTTCAATTGGACAATAAACCACTATTTACAAAAGGATGTAAATACTATTTCCTTAATAACAATCCTGAACCAGACAAAATGTTGAAGGCAAACAATAATGACAACTTTTCAATAGTAACAACTTTTCGACTAGTAAGTACAAACATTTTATCGTCTAGTCGAGTTTATAATTCTCAAAATTGTATTAAAGAAACAACAATTATATCATGAACGACCTTAATAAAAAAGAAAAAATAGAAGTATTAGTCATATCTCAATTTATAAAAGATTTGTCTTTTGAAAACTTTAGAACAACAGAAAAAGAACATTCTAAGGGCGAAATTAAATATACACTAAATATTACCGTAGACATAAAAAACGAGGAAGACCATATCTCGCAAGTTTTTTTACATCTTTTTTGCGAAGCTAATGATGATAGAGGTAAGGTCTACATTCTTGAAGTTCAATATGGTGGTAGTTTTAAGATAAAATCCAAAAAAAGAGATGACAAAAGGACTATACTCATGAGCGAATGTCCTAAATTATTGTTCCCTTTTCTAAGGAAAATTGCTTACGATATTACTAGGGATGGTGGTGTTATTCCTCTAAATATTCAACCAATGAATTTTTCCGATTTTGTAGACAAAACCTGATCCAAATTTAAAGATTTCCAACTTTTTTCACACCCTATTTCTTTAATAAATGCTTGGTGTTTTTTTAAGTCTGATTCCGACAACCGACTACATAGCGTTTTTTGTCTAATTAGATGCTTGCCTAGTGTTGAGACATCAGTCCTGTTTTCTTTTTCAGAATCAACATCACTATCTAAACCTAGTTTAGGTTGTTTACCCCCCAAAATGTCCAAGTAAACCTCAGACAAAAGTTGGCAGTCAGTTAATGCCCCGTGCCCATTTCTTGTTCTTGCTGTTATGTCAATATTAAATCTTCTACATAAAGAATCCAAAGACACAGAAGAACCGGGAAATTTTTCTCTAGCCAAGTGTAATGTATCAATCACAGCGCTATTAAAGTTAGTTATATGTATTTTTTTTAGCTCATGATTTATGAAGTTAAGA
>CACKFK010000060.1 GCA_902599445.1 uncultured Alphaproteobacteria bacterium | reverse complement strand
CCACAACAAGCACAACATTTTCAGCCGGTGGACCTGTTACTGCGGTCTACACACCAAGATCTGGCAATGCAGATGTGACGGTTAATCTGACAAATGCAGCGGATACTTTCACAGTTTTTAATGATGGAACTTTTAATGAGAGCGGTCTTGGACAGGCAAAATTGGAAGTTGAGGCAACTGCGTTTCTAACCCAGGCTGGCGGACTAGGGTACGACAACCTCATTGCTGATTTTGTAAAAAATGACGTTACTCAATTGCACATGGGTATAACCACTTCAGACTTGGGTCTCTATGCTGGAAACACAAAGATAACCTCTATTCAAACAGTACTGAATGTTGGTAACAACCCCACCGCGGGAGGAGCCGTTACGGGAAGTGCTAGAACTGGGGTCACACTTGAAGCTGCTAAGGTCACTGATTTAGACGGTATAGTAGGCAATGTCACATATACATGGCAATCAAACGATAGCGCAAGCGACGCAGCTGCAAATGCTAACTCAGATACTACCTGGACCACAATTAATGGAGCGGGCGGAGCTGTAGCTAGTACACTTGGCTCTAGCTATGCCCTTCCGGCTAAAGGTGCTACAGGTGATTTAACTGGAAGCAATGTTCGTGTAAAGGTTACATATACTGACGGGCAGGGTAACGCTGAAACATTCTACAGCAATTACACGGACGCAGTAACGGCCAACAATACCCCTACCGGAGCTCCCACTATTTCAGGCACTAACACAACCGGATCTGTACTGACAGCCGAAGGAAGTGCTATAAGAGACGCCGATGGATTTGCTAGCTCTGCTCCAACTAGTATTGCCTATCATTGGGAGGTCTCGGCTAATGGATCAAGTGGATGGACGGATATCGCCAATGCGACCGCTTCAACTTACACCGTAGCAGCTAGTGATGGTGGTAAATATATAAGAGCCGTTGCCACATTCACTGATAATCCTGATGCTGGAGCTAGTTTTGCAACCACGGAAGTTGTGAATTCCTCTGCAACGAGCCAAATCGTAGCAGATCCAATCTTTTTTGAAAAAGAATCCGGGGATGAGAGTGGTATTAAAATTGGAATTTATCTTGATATACCAACCCTGCAAGCTATGACCAATGCTCAAGGAACCCAAAATCACGTGACGAAGTTACAATCCTACACACTAAAAATTAACGTCAAAGGTTCTGATGACTATTCTACACATTTTGAGAAGTCAAGTTTTAGCGGAAATGACTGGGTTAAAGTTGCAAAAGTCGCGGATGACGGATTTGATGACGATGATAATGCCCTTCTGAATACAGGAGCAGGTGGAAGTGGTTCAATGTCCTCCAATATTGGTACATCAAATGATGATTTGACGACACTAACGTTAAATGCAACTGGTTCCTATGACTATTCTCAAAGCCTATCTATAATTTCGAATAGCTCCAAATATAAGCTCGCTGAGTTTAGGCTTGATCCAAAAGCCGGTAAATCAGGTACGACAGTAGATTTTCAGTTTGACTCATCGGACGCTTCGATCATTGTTTATGATACAGGTGATCCAAACAATCCAGGATCATTGGCCCTAGGTGCATACGATTTCTCTATCACCATTTAGTAGACAATTAAAAACATAAATAATTAGAGCGACTTACTACATAGGTGAGTCGCTTTTTTTTACCTATGTTAACATTTGTATCATCTAGATAGTCTAGTCAGACAATATCTCATTAGAAAAGTTCCCATTGATATCGCCGAGGTAGAAGGCCTCTAAATTCATGGCATTACCAGCCTGAATAGTAAACGCATTGGAGTAATTGCCTATGGTACCTGCACTCTGATTAAATGTAGCATCAGTCGCTTGTTCATCCCTAAGAGCAACAGTCGCATCTATCTTGCCAACAAGAGTATTCAACGCAAGCTGTACATCAACCATATTAAAATTACCATCCTGGTTCATATTACCGGAAACAATCTGATTCGAATTAGGCGTGGCTTTACCCACAATATAATTCAACATAAGCTGAATGTCCGTCATGGCCAGCGTTTTCTCTGTAACCGCATAGTCAGAGCCTGTCTTCGACAAACTGTACGATGCCGTGTAATCACCATCAGTAACTCCGGTAAGATCAAGAACTCCTAAAGCATTCGTACTAAAAGATCCAGACACTGTAGCTCCCTGATCATCCTTCAAAGTCAACGTCTTACTGGCTACAGAAGGATAAACTGAGTTGCTGTTACTATCCGTCGCCTGGGCCCATGACTTCACATTCACATCAACAGCATCACCAATATTAACCTTCATCGTATTAGCCGACGCTGCATCCTGTAAACCATCATTCACTGTATACGTAAAACTACCATAGCCACTACCACTGCCATCCTTCACAGGCGTAAAGACCAACGTTGAAATCTCCGATGCCGTCACCACCTTATTAGCAGCAAGATTACTAGAGTCTAAGACCGTACTACCCTTCTTTAATTCTCCCCGGCTCGGTAAAGTATTAATCGTAATATGATCTAATAAGTCTCCATCCACATCTACATAACCAAAATCTGAAGCCGCAAAAGTTATTTGAGGATAAATACCCGCCTTCACTGTATCAGCAGAATTCCCTCCAACCGGCTTAATCGACGTAATCGTCTTAAAGAGCTTCGTACTCGTCACTACAGCTTTGTTCCCACCAGTCAAACCTGTTTCCGTTTGTGCCGAACCACTTGCATCCGTACCAACAATCGTCCAGGTAATACCAGAATCATCACCCGTACTTGTAACCGTTACCTTATGAGCCTTCCCAAACGTACCCGTTGCAATCGTCAAACCATTCGTCGTATTTACCGTTGATGAACTCAAAGCTGATACCACAGTATCTTCCTGCTTCGCCGTCTGAACTATTCCGTCCGAAGCTTCCGGAACGTTGTTATCCTGAACCGTTACCGAAACATCAGAAATCGCACCAACGTAAGTCGAGGACGTCTCACCATTCTCTAAAATCGTATGGCTCACAGTCGGCATGTGAGGGTTAACCTCGTCCGCTGAATCCTGGGCCGCTACCGTCGTGACGGTAATAGCCTGACCATTATCAGATATACCTACATTTACCTTATCTGCCGTTTGACCACTTGGCGTAATCGATGTAATCGTCTTGAAGGAATTCGTACTCGTGACCGTCTTGCCCGCTGCCGCACCAGTTAAATTATTCTCCGTAACCGTCTGCCCCGCAGCATTCGTTCCTACAATGGTCCACGTAATACCCGAATCATTACCCGTACTCGTAAGTGTTACAGCATGCTCACTGCTAAAACTCTTTGTGGTCAGTGTTAAAGCACTACTCGTCTGCGCATGATTCGCTGCAATTAAATCATCATCACGCTTGAAATCTCTTGAGGTCGATTGGATCGTCGTTCCATAATCAAACGCCGCCGTAATCGTCGAGCCTAAGTTTAATGTCAGGGTCTTGCCGTCCGTTAAATCTGTAGCTGTAATCGTGTACGTCGCTAATTTGTTATTACCCGTATCACCCTCTAAGATAGACGCTATACCCGCAGACGCCTTATTTGTAACCCCTTGCTTTACCGTAATAGACGATACTGTCTTAAAAGATTCAGCTGTCGTCACCGTCTTACCGGCTGCACCACCTTGGATCGTAACCGTTTGGCTTTTTGAAGACGCGTCTGTTCCAACAATGACATATTTAGCGCCTGAAGTACCATTGGATTCATCCGTCGCATTCGTAATTGTAATCCTCTGCGCTGATGCAAATCCACTGGATGCAGCACTCGCCATAGCTCCATCAAGTGACAGTGTGCCATCAATCGCTACATCACCACTGCTCGTCTTCGATAAACCTTCCGCTTTTAAACTATTATCAACAGAGGAAGAACCATA
>CACKFK010000059.1 GCA_902599445.1 uncultured Alphaproteobacteria bacterium | reverse complement strand
CACTCGCTACCTTCCACCGGCACCATTTCATCCATCTTATATAGACTCGTCTCATCGTGAAATCTTGCTAATATTTCTGACACAGATTTTTGATCACTGCCTTTAAATCGGACGAAAATTAACCCATGCCATATTTCCATATCTAACGGCTTTAAACCCATCTGTGAGAAATCTATGTCACCAAAAGTATCCCTGTTTGGGATTCCTCTAACAGTCCCATCAAAATTGTAAGACCAACCATGGTACGGGCAAAAAATGGCCCGCTTACACTTACCCTCAGGCTCGCCTATAACTCTTGAGCCCCTGTGCATACAAAGATTATGAAAAGCTCTTATTTCATCATTGTAATCTCTTATTACAAATCCTCTCTCATTTACCCGGTCAATTGTTTTGAACGATCCAATTTCTTTTAGTTCATTTGCGTGACATACAAACTGCCACCTCCTCCTAAAAAGTTCCTCTGATTCTAGGTTAAAAAGCGCCTCGGAGTGGTAAGTCCAACCGGGTAATCCTCTCCGGTCCCAGTCCTTATTTTTCTGATTTTCCTTCTTGCTCATTTACATCTTCCTCTAATGTAGGTCTAGCTAGTAAAATCTTTTCTTATTACTTCAAAATTGATTAAAGGTATTCAACATATTTATTCAATCAAAATCAAAAGCCTGATAAATTCTATAATAATTTTTGTATGTTTTAAATGAAAGTGATTTTTTTTGCTAACAGATAATAACTTAAATCATGAAGTAATAATAGTCGGTGCCGGCATAGCCGGTATAGCTGCTTCGAAAATCCTTACAAAAAGAGACATCCCACATATTATTCTCGAAGCTAGTAATAGGATGGGTGGAAGGGCTAGGAAAGCACCAGATCATTTTGGAAGTTGGTTTGACCTTGGTTGCTCCTATTTGCATCAAGGCGAAATTAATCCTTTTGTAGAGATTTCGCAAAGTCTAAATACCAGTGTTAAAAGAGATATGGGCGACCTGTTTACCCTAGAAAATACAAAGCTGCTAATTAATGGTATTTGCTTTTCAAACAAGGCAAGAAAATCAATTATAGAGGAAGACCAGATATTCAAGGATAAGCTTTCTAAAGCTAAATACTCCCCTAGAGATAAGGCATTATCTTACTATCTGGATATGGATAGTCCCTATTTTCCTATTTTTAGTAATCTCCTGATAGGCCTAAATGGAGTGGAACCTAATTTAGTTTCCCTTAAGGATTTTGTGTCTGTGAAGGAGGGACAGGATTTTATAATTGAAAGTGGATTGGCCAACCTCATCGAAAAATGGGGATCTAACCTTGCCGTGAAATTTGGTAGTGCAGTTAAAGAGGTTTCTTGGACTGGGAATCGAGTTCATGTTAAGACGACAAATGGTGAGTTTAATTCAAAAAAATTACTAATTACAGTTTCAAATGGTATCCTAAGTTCAAATCAAATCAAATTTCTTCCTGAGTTGCCCAAATATAAGGCAGCTGCTATTCGCAACTTACCAATGGCAACTCTTAATAAAGTGTGTTTGTGCTTTCGAGATAGAACCTTTCAAAAAAACCAAGAAGGTTGGTACGTTGTCTGTGGTGGAGATTCAGAGACACTTATTTCTTCAGTGCTGAGTTTTGAAATTAGAAGAAGCCCCAAGAATCACATGATAATTTTCCTCGGTGGGAAAGAAGCTAACGAATTAGAGCTTTCCCCTAAAAAAGTCTTAAGGCGAATAAGGCTCATGTTGTCTAACACTTTTGGGAATGATGTATTAGAAAGCATTACAAAGTTAATAACTTCAACTTGGAGCCTTGATGAATACTCGCTAGGATCCTACTCCTATGCGTTACCTGGAAAGAATAAAGATAGAGATCTACTTAAAAAAAACATAAAAGATACTTTGTTCTTTGCAGGGGAAGCAACAGAAAAGAATCATTATGGAACATGCCATGGCGCTTATTTCTCAGGAGTCAGTGCTGCAAACGAAATAATTTCTAAGCTCAAACCTTAGATGCTTTCAAGATATGTGGTTATCTCGTGATCTTCAATTCTAGCATTAAACCTCTCGACTTCCTGCAACTTACAATTCTTAAACACATTGCAGAAGACTTCTGAGTAAAAATTTCCATTTCTTTTTGAACTTCCAAAACTTTGAATGGCCTGATCCCAACTCATGGGTATTTGTGACAACTTTTTACGATAGGTGTCTCCCAAAACTGGCTCTGGTGGCACTTTTTTGTTAAGAATACCATCCAACACTGAGGCAAGGATTGAAGATAAAACTAGATATGGGTTAGCATCTGCTCCAGCAACTCTATGCTCGATTCTCTTGGCTGCATAATTTCCACCTGGTACGCGGATGGCAGCTGTTCTATTTTCATAGCCCCAGCATATGTTTATAGGAGCATGTGTTCCTGGTCGAAGACGTTTGTAGGAGTTAAAGTGGGGTGCAAAAATTAGAGTGGATTCGCTCATATTATCAAGAATTCCTGCCACAGAGCTTTTCAATATTTCTGATCCTAAATCGGTATCATTATTAAAAACGTTGTTGCCCTTACTATCCAATAAGCTCATGTGAACATGCATTCCACTTCCTGAAATTTTCGAAAAAGGTTTGGCCATAAATGTAGCAGTCTTATTATATCTTTTAGCTATAAGTTTAATTAAACGTTTAAAAAATACTGCATGATCAGCTGCTGTTAATGGGTTGTCCACATGTTTGAGATTTATTTCAAACTGGCCCGCTGCATTTTCTGATGAAACGCCTTCCATTGGAATATCAAACTCTCCGCATATTCTGTAGAGATCATTAAAAAATTCCCTATTTGAATCAAGATCGGTAATAGAAAGTACATTGGTAGGTAAAGTGGATTCATTAAGATCTTTTAGTGGGTTAAGCTGCCTGCCTCCTTGAATTTCTAGCAAATAAAACTCTAGTTCAAAAGCCACCACAGGCCTAAGACTTAAATTCTTGAATTTTTTAATTACCCCGTTAAGTACTTGTCTTGGGTCGATTGGTGACGGTACCGCTTGATTATCAAAAATCCAAAGTGGGATCAAAGCAGAATTTCTTTCATTTGTGTAATCTGGTAAGAGACCAACTCCTGTAGATAGTCCATTACCGTCAGAATCACCCGTTTCAAAAAGAAAGGGGCTGTCCTCCAAGTCTGCTCCCCAAACATCAACACACGAGGCCGATATTGGAATCCTAATACCTTCATTCAAAACTTTTTCAACTTGAGTAACTGGAACTCTTTTCCCACGCCAAATTCCATTAAGATCACATGTAGCTGCCATTATTACAGGATTTCTACCAGCCTTATTAATCCATTCAAATGCTTTCTTTAACATTTTGGACACCTTCTTAAAAATCAACTATAGTTATTAGGATCTATCATAAGATTACTAAATTGCCAGAATTAGAATACTCAATGCAACAAATATTATGCCAAGAATTTCTTGAATTCGTACTCGTTCTTTAAAAAATAATACAGAAGCCAATAATGAAAATAACAACTCTATCTGCCCAACAGCTTTCACATAGGCAGCATTTTGGAGAGCAAAAGCTGAAAACCAAAATAAAGATGCTAAAGCTCCTGCAAAACTGGCCAGCAAGACAAAAGGCCAGAATTTAAGTATTTTTGATAATGTCCCTGGTTTTCTTATTTCTAGATAAACTCCCATGCTAAAAGACTGGAAAATTAATACAAATGTGAGGGTAAGCGTTGCCTTAATTAAATAGTCACCACCCGCAAGGGATAATATTGAACTTCTATAAAAAACTGCAGAAGTCGCAAATAATGTTCCGCAAAATAGCCCTAGGAATGCTGTGGCGTTGATAAAATTATAAGAAATGGGTGATTTGGCTAATAATAACATCCCCAAAAGCCCTAACCCA
>CACKFK010000058.1 GCA_902599445.1 uncultured Alphaproteobacteria bacterium | reverse complement strand
AAATTCATACCTCTCAGGAGGTAGAGTTCCGGGTGTGTCAGGGTCAAAAAGTTCAGGTAATAATTCTTGATGAAGATCGTCTGTAAATCGTAGATGTATTTCTTTGACAGGTAATGGCCCTAAATTCCAATCACCCTTTATTGGAAACGCAACTATGCCATCCCACATTTCCATAGTGTCTCTACCAATAAGACCATTTGCTTCTAACGCCATGATAGTTGGTATGGTAGTAAATGGTTGAGTGCATTTAAGGTTATCAATCACATGAGAATTTAATGTAGCGATAGATATAGCAGCTGCTTTTAAAATACTCATACATTAATCCTTTGAATTAGCCTCATTATAAATAAGTGGTATCAAATCTATTAAAAGTTTAAAATTATAAAATGGGCAAAATTATTAAAATTTGGAAGGCCATTAGAAATAATCCTTATCTCAATTTATTTGGAGCATGGGTATTAGGTATTATTATTGTAACTTTTTTATTAAGCTTTGAACTTGTTAGCTACTTACTTTTAGGTGGGGACTCAGGTTGGGAATTATTTGGGCCCATTTTTTTTCTTGTGATATTAATTGAGGGTGGTGCACCAATATTTGGATTCATGTTTGGATGTTTGGCGTTAATAAAAATATATCCAGCCTCTTATTTCTTAATAAACAGAAGAAAAATAATCCAAGAATTAAAAGAAAAAGCAAATTCAGAAGGACAGTACGAACAGCTCTATCAAGTAGAAGAAAGGGATAAATCATTAGAATTTTTCACTTGCCTTGGGTTTTCTTTACTTTGTATTTATGCGCTAACAGTAGGTGCGTACCTTAAACCTATTAATCATTGCAAAGATTGGGATAGAAAAGGACATCACTTAATAGCTGATTATGATATACTAACCCGGCATGGGCAGGAGAGTTTTATTATTTTTCCTGAATACTCCCATAAGGTTGTACGTGGAAAGTACGAAAATTTTGCATTTAAATCTAAGGAAGATTGCCTAGGTGTATATTATGAGATTAAGTATCCCTTAGAGCCATTTTAAGAGCTGTTGAGTAGGTAGATTCAGTTTTTATAAGGGATAGACTCTAGAGCTGCAATAGGTGACTCAAAGTGGCTTAAAATGAGTCTGGAGATTGAGGGATAGAAGTGAGGAGAGTAATAAAAACGTCTTAGTAATGTATTACTGCTAGCATAATGGGTGTGTTTATGGTATACTTACGTATTCACTAATATCTCCTATCTCCTTAATATTAAACAATAAAGAGGAATAATGTCTCTATTAGAAGTAGAAGGTGTAGAGAGGAAGGACTACAGTAATTCCAGACCTTTAGATGTCCATAAATGGTCTGAATATCCAGAAGTAAATGGGTTCATAGAGGAGATCTTTAAGGATCTCTCCTCCTCCTATGGTAATACTAATATAACAAAGAAACTCCTAAAGGTGCTGTTGTTAGATCTTTATGTGGCATGGTCTTCAGATCCAGACTTAATGATCATGTTCAGTCGTAACAATAATGCCTATCAAGCTAAGTCACGTTATAATGAACTTCATATCGGCAAGAAGATCATTCATTTGGTGGATACTTGCATTGCCCATAGCATTATTGAGCAGAAGATAGGATTTAATGACCGTCTTAATGGTGTGAGCTATCAGTCAAGAATATGGGCCAGTGACTGGCTGAAAGAACGATTCAAGGAAGCTAAGTTTAGTCTCTTCCATCTCCATTCTCATCCAGATAGAGAGACCGTTGTTTTAAAAGATGGAGACAAAAAGCTTATCAACTATGTTGATACCAAGGAAATCAAAAGAATGCGTTCCTTATTATGTGAATATAATGAATTACTTGCCCGTACTCATATAGACATACTGGATTTAGAAGCACCCTTGCTGACCATTGGTAATGGCAAGAAGGAGATGCGTCTTCAGATTAATCAACAGGATAAGTTTGTCAGGAGGATCTTCAATAATGGTTCTTTTGATCAAGGTGGTAGGTTTTATGGAGGTTGGTGGCAGAGATGCCCAAAAGAATACCGTAAAAGGATCATGATGGATGGCATCATGACTGCTGAGATAGATTTCTCAGGGCTGCATGTGGTCATACTATATGCACAGGAGGGGATAGATTACTGGACTGAGGTTAATGAAGATCCGTATGCTATTTCTCAAATGACGAATATAGATCCGGCAATCAATCAAAGAGCAGTAGCAAAGCTATTATTTCTTACTGCACTTAATGCAGGAGATGAAAAAAGGACTCTTCATGCATTCCGATATCAATCTGAAAAGGGATCTCTTGAGAGAAAACTGACTGATGACCAGCTATCTCCCATCTTTCATGCTTTAAAGAGGAAACATGAACCTATAGCTCATAAGCTGGCTTCTAAAGCTAGCATTGATCTCATGTATGTAGATAGTCAAATCACTGAATACCTGATCAAAGCCTTTACAGATATAGGCTGCCCCATTCTTACAGTTCATGACAGTTATGTTGTGCCGTTCGGGTATGACAGGTTTCTACATCAGTACATGCAGAAGGGTTTTGAGCATGTGACTGGTATATCTCATCCTGCATTGGAGCATACAACTGACTATTATGATAAGTTAGAAAATGAACCTGAACCTTCTTCTCCTCCTAAATATGAAGAAAAAGAGTATTCAAAGGTTGCCTCTAAAAGAC
The DNA here is from genome assembly GCA_902599445.1 of uncultured Alphaproteobacteria bacterium. Lineage (GTDB taxonomy): Bacteria > Pseudomonadota > Alphaproteobacteria > Rhodobacterales > Rhodobacteraceae > CACIIZ01. Next base: position 1,568 of record CACKFK010000058.1, on the reverse strand, counting down.
ACTTAAAAGATCTAAGCTTATTTAGGCAATTTATGGATAAACCAGAAAGAGAAAGCTGGGTAGCCAACTGGACAATGGTGTACTAAATAGTTCTCCAAAAACGTAAGCAAATCTGTGGCAGAGGCTATGTATAATAACATAGTAGGATGGGGTGGCCCATACAGGGGTTTGTTAACGACATTAAATCTTGATATCAATTAAATTAGAATATTTAAAAATTGACCTATGAAGATGAAAATGATCCTAAAATTAAATCTCTTGAGTATTTAGTAATTTTTCTTGAATGATAATTAATTCAAGAAGGAGATAAATTTTAGCTAATTACAGAAAGCATGTGCACCTATACTTTGGCAAATTGTACCATCAGATTTGAAGATCGTATTACCAATTTTCTGGTGAGTAGTTCCATCTGAACTAAAAATTGTATCTCCAATTTTCTGGTGAGTAGTTCCATCTGAACTAAAAATTGTATCTCCAATTTTATGGTGAGTTCTACCATCTGAACTAAAAATTGTATCTCCAATTTTTATATATGATGAGCCACTTCCTCCAATTGTAGTAGAAGAATTATTAGATGAGTAACTTTTTTTTGAAGAATTAGAACTTAAACGTACATTTCTCTTTTTTTCTTCTTCTATCTCAGCAACAAAATATAAATCCAAACCAAGTATTGCTAAATCCTTTAAAAAGACATCTGTAGATGACTGGTTAAAAAAGGTTGCTTGAGACTTCATAGACTTAGTATATTCAATTATAGCAGTATTTGTACCTTTTCCCCATACTCCATCAATTGGAAGCTTATAATATCCCATATCCTTTAATGCATATTGAACAGATTTTCTTTCGTCATCCGAAAGTTTGTTAAAAGCTTTGTAAACAACAGTTTTATTTCTGTGGTCATCAATAAAATGACCATCGCTATGATAATAATTTCCGTTAGTATCTATAAGATATTCATATTTAATATATTTACCTTCCTCAAAAAGAACATACGTCACCACACCCTCTGGGCTCTTCATGTGACCCCATCCGTCAGGATAACCATTTTTAAAACTTCCTGTAAAATAGTGCCCTTCAGAATAACCCATTATCGGCATAGTTCCTGTTCCGTTAGCCAAGACATCATCTTTGAAAGATCCCACCACTTTATGTCCATTCTTTGAAATATATTCACCTTTCCCATGAAACTTATTATTTTTAAAGAAACCTTTATAAGTGCCATACGAGTGATTAAATGTTACATAACCGTCTAAGAAGCCATTTTTAAATTCTCCAGTAGCTGAATAACTATTAGTTGAGGAAGAATATGAAATTTTTCCTTGACCATGAAACCTATTCATTTGAAATTCACCTTGGTATTGGATGTCATGTTCTTCATCTTTATAATAAAAGTCTCCAAAACAATTATCTTTCAAAGCTTTAGGATCAGTCGGACAATTCGGCAATGCAATACCAAAATTAGATGTAAATTCTAAGATTATTAGAGTTGCAAATAAGTACTTTAACAATTTATTCATATAAAAATTTACTTTCTTATATTCAAAGCATAGAGTTATCATCTTTTCCTA
>CACKFK010000057.1 GCA_902599445.1 uncultured Alphaproteobacteria bacterium | reverse complement strand
GCGGCTGGAGCAATACCTTTACCGATAAGGGTAGGTCTTGTAGCACCCTCCAGGGTCCATAAGATTTTCCCTCCTAGTGTCATTGCTATTGCCATATCATTGGCTGTAACTGAATAGAGCCTATTGTCCTTTATTATTGGAGGACCTCTAAATGGGGAATCAAATTTCTGGCGCCATAGAATTGACCCCTCTGACAAATCTAAAGAAACAATCTCACCATACCCTGTTAATGCGAATAGTCTATTCTTGTGAGTTGCTAAACCACCACTATATTGGCTGTTTTGTTTACTTTCAGTCTTTGGGAGCAAACTAGTAGCCCAGACCCTCTTACCCTTTAGATCAAAAGCCAATAGGTTCGCTTGTCCATCTAATACAAAAATATTGTTTTTAGTAATAATTGGAGCCGATATATTATCAGCTTTTAATACTGACACTTCCCAAGATTTTATTAGTGAACCATCGAAACTAGCATGGTCAAACTGATGACTAGGGCCATTATCTACCTGCGTTATTGAAGAAATATCCTTTGATTTCCCCAAATTAATTTTTTTCCCTTCATAATTCACATAACTTGCTAGTGGGTCGGCATAAATATCCTGTCGTTCACCTGAAAGCTGATTATCATTTAAACAACCAGTAGTTAACATAAAAAAAACAACCCAACTTAGTGAGGTGAATCTATTCTTCCAATAAAAAAGGTCTGATAGCATTTTAAATCTTTTCATGAGAGATTGACACTAGATTAATTAGAAGCAATTTTATCTTGGATTATTTTCTTAAGATTCATAATTCTAGAATTCATTCCTGAAGAAGCAGATAAATTAGGTTCAATCTGATTAACCTCCTCTAAGGCATCCTTGAAAAGCTCCTTACTTAAGAAAAGATCAATCTTTGCCTCAATAGCTAGAAGTCTGTAAGGTCTATCAGGACCGGAAAGGGCATTTAGTGTATCCATCTTGCTATCAAAGTCTGATTTAGAAATATAAAATCCATATAATAAGGCTAAATCTCTTATAGCAATTGGAAGCTCTAAATTACTGGCTACTTCCTCTAAGTGTGATAATTTTTCTTCACTGTTACCAGGTGATGACAGAAATATTGGGTTCAGAGCAGCTAAAGGTTTACCAGGTAAATTTTTATCTAAATAAGCTAGATAAAGTTCTAAATTTTCAGAATCAGAAAAACTTTGCACCACTTCTCTTAATTTGTCCCCGTTTAGCTCAGCTTCTACTCTGTTCTGGCTCTTCCTCCACTCATTTAATCCTGCTCCCCCTACTAAAATCAAAATAAAAAATATGCCAATCCATCCATATCTGCGAAACAGACCGAATAGTCGATCCCTTCGGACCTCGTCACTAACTTCCTGAATAAATGATTCATTAAGACTCAATGGCTTGTTCCTATTAATATTTGCAGAATGACCTTAAACCACATAAATTACACAAAAAAATAAAACTTGCTTTTCCTCTAGAATTTGTAGGATAACACCCCAAATATCATTATTAAGATTGGTACACCTCCAACTGCTATTTTGTCTACAAAATAATTAAGCCGTTGGTAGATAAATTTTAGAGAAAACAAACTAATTAGTAAAACTCCATAATTTAAAAATATGGTAACATGTCAGGAGTTAATTCATCACGAGGGGCAAATGCGAATAATTTCATTTATTTTAGCTATCATTGTCGGTGTTAGCCTGTATTTTTTGGTCGTAGACCGGGAAACACTAGTTCATTATGTGAAATTACTGAATAAGACAGAACCAGTGCAGGCAAAAAAACCCCCTGTTAATGATTCTGGCCAAGTGAACGAAATTGAAGATTTATTACCGCATGTCATTATTAATAAGTCAAAAGCTATAAATGCTCCGAATACCCTGCTGCTGCGAGGACAGACTGAGGCTGCGAGGAAAGTAGAAGTAAGGGCAGAAATTAGTGGATCTGTGATTTCGACTCCACGGCCAAAGGGTACTAGAATCGACACTGGGGAAACTCTTTGTGAAATAGCAGCTGGAACTAGATTTGTGACATTAAGCGAGGCAAAGGTAAGACTTTTGGAAGCGGAAAAGAAAGCAAAAGTCGTACAATCTCTTGGAGAAAAAGGATATAGTACTGAAACTAGCAACCTCACTCAAAAGACATTTTTAGAAGCGGCAAAAGCAGCATTAGCAAAAGCCGAGTATGAAATATCTAAATTAATAATCCATGCTCCATTTGCAGGAGTACTAGAAAATAATACGGCAGAACTTGGTAGCTATCTAAACCGAGGATCACTTTGCGGAACTATTATCGATCTGTCGCAGATTAAATTAATTGGTTTTATTCCTGAGGTTCAAATTAGAAAAATTTCTGTTGGCGCTAAGGCAACTGGGAAAACAGTATCTGGAATTATTACAGACGGAGTGGTTAGTTTCATTTCTAAACAGGCAGATCCAGTAACAAAAACTTTTCAGGTGGAAATCATAGCAGAAAACCATGAGTCAAAGATACGAGACGGAGAAACTATTGAAATAGCTATTGAACTAGAATCGGATCTAGCGCATCTGCTTCCCCAATCTGTATTGACATTAAATGATGCGGGAACCTTAGGAATTAGAGCAGTATTGGAAGGTAAGGTTAAGTTCTATAAGGTCAATATTCTAAGGGACCAGGTTAATGGACTACTTCTGACAGGATTACCTGAACAGATAGATGTGATTACGGTGGGGCAAGAGTTCGTAGTAGACGGTCAAAAAGTCAACGTTACTTATGAGAAAATGAAATGAAGCAAATAGTTGATTGGGCTGTCCACAGAGCTCGAATGGTTCTATTTTTTGTGATCTTGTCTCTAATTGCTGGAGTGTATTCCTACACAAATTTACCAAAAGAAGGTGAGCCAGATATCGAAATACCTGTGGTATTCATATCTGTGCCTTTTCAAGGTATATCGGCAGAAGATAGTGAAGCCTTACTGGTCAAACCTCTGGAGCAAGAGTTATCCGAAATTAAAGGCTTAAAGCAAATTTCTTCTACAGCTTCTGAAGGTTATGCCGGAATCGCTTTGGAATTTGATTACAATTGGAATCGTGAGGCAGCTTTAGCTGACATTAGAGACAAAGCAACCAAAGCTGAAAGTAAATTCCCAGATGGGGCCGAACAATATTCTATTAATGAAATAAATTTCTCAGAATTTCCAATCGTAATTGTTACAGTGTCAGGGAACGTCCCAGAACGAACTTTAACTCGGGTTTCAAAAGATCTTCAGGACGTCATAGAGAGTGTCCCAAATGTACTGGAAACTGGGTTATCGGGCGTTCGTGATGAAATGGTGGAAGTGCTCATAGACCCTCTTAAACTAGAATTATATAATATTACTGCTGGTGAATTATATGCGGTTGTTAATAACAATAATAAGCTGATAGCAGCTGGAGATGTTGAAGTAGGATCAGGTGCCTATTCTATTAAAATACCTTCCAGTTTCAAATCAACGAGTGATGTATACGATCTTCCAATTAAGACTAATGGCGATAGATTAATTAGGCTAGGTGATGTCGCCGAGATTAAATTGACCTTCAAAGACCGGCTTGGAATGGCACGTTTTAACGGTCAACCAACTATGGCAATTCAAGTTATAAAGAGAAAGGGATCCAATTTAATACAAACTGTGGAAGACGTAAAAAAACTAGTCAACAAACACACAGAAACCTGGCCCGCCGCATTAAAAAATAATATCAAAGTTAATTTTTCTTTGGACAATTCTAAACAAGTAAAGGGAATGGTTGACTCACTTGAATCGGCTGTATTGACAGCTATAGCTCTCGTAATGATTGTTGTCTTAGCTTCTCTCGGAACGCGATCTGCAATATTAGTAGGTTTTGCTATTCCTACCTCATTCATGCTCACATTCGCATTCCTTGCCATATTCGATATTGCTATTTCTAACATAGTAATGTTCGGTTTAATCCTAGCAGTAGGTATGCTTGTTGATGGGGCTATTATTGTAGTCGAATATGCTGACAAGGAAATAAGAAAAAATGTAGGGCCAATGAGAGCTTACACTACTGCAGCAAAAAGAATGTTCTGGCCTATAATATCCTCAACAGCTACCACCTTATGTGCATTTTTACCGATGCTATTCTGGCCTGGAGTAGCAGGGCAATTTATGGGGAATTTACCTCTGACGATCATATTTGTCTTATCTGCCTCATTAGTCGTGGTTTTAATATACTTACCTGTTGTTGGAGGTGTTTCCGGAATATTATCACTTAATATCAATAGGTTAGCACATAAAATTCAATGCCGATTCTCACTTTTGACAAGATTGGTGTTTTTCTTCGCCATTGTGGCAACTACGGCAATAACAGCTTTCATGCTGCTCAAAAATTTCTTCGTGGATAGCAACACACCGATGACCATATT
>CACKFK010000056.1 GCA_902599445.1 uncultured Alphaproteobacteria bacterium | reverse complement strand
TCTTCTGTAATTTGTTTCAGCGATAAAGCCCTAGCCAAGGCTATTTCTTTAGCCATAACCCAACTGTGAAGCAGACATGGGTGGTTAACTAAGAAAGGAGCCATACCAAGGCCTGTTGAATTACCAATTCCAAGGAAACGCTTCAAATCATTATCGAGTTTAACTGCCTTTTTTCCGTTGAGTCGTTTGGCACAGTGCTCAATGAGGAGAAAAGTGAATTCCCTTATTAGAAAGACTGTAAGCATCTCAACTTGGAAGGGCCCTTCCAAACCAGGTTGGTTTGAAATAATATTTCGATCTGCTATGCCAAATTTGCCGTTGCCATAAACGGCAGTAGTTCGCATTAAATATCCAGTTTCAAGTAGTTTAGCGGAATTTGGTTGTTGGCCTGATGCTAGTTGCTCCAATACATGGTTAAAAAGTCTGACAGATTTATTTGCTCGAGAAATAGTTAGAACATTGTCATCAAAACGACCTGCTTCTTGGGTGGTAACTTGTTTTTTTAACATTTCTATCTGTTTCTCATTTGGCACGCCATTAAATAAGCAAAAACAAGCATCCCACTTGGTTGCAATTACCCGGTCAGTTCTTTCGGCTGGATTCATCAGCTGGGTGTATCCTATTAGAGAATAAGTCTTATTATCAAGGGATAAGGAAAGTACCATGTTTCCATATCCTGCCTGATTCAACTCTCTACTCAAGACCTTTAATTTTGATTGGCTTTTAATTAACCGCCTAATCAAAATTCTCATAAAGCTTAACCTTGATGGAAAAGATGATCCTAACATCCTTAATGTCATCACTTTGTTCGGTGAACGAATATTTGGTGTCTGGGCACCGCACACTTTTTTTTCTCTGTGTGCTGCCCACCCCAAAATCCCCGATTTAGTTTTCTTTTGGCCCGAAGTTTTCATCATAAAACCGTAACCAGTTCAGTCCCATTATCTTTTCGATTTCGTTGGTGTTAAAACCCACCTTTTGGAGCCCTTGTTTTATATTGGGAAAATCTTGAATTCTGCTAAACCACTTGGGTTGTTTCGGAAACCCTGAATCCTCTGCAGAACCCTCACCAAAATCTCTATCCTTTGACCAAGTACCATTTCTCATCCATTCAACAACACTATCGGGTTGCCCCTGGCAAATGTCAGATCCTATCCCCAAGCAATCTATGCCGTATCGATTTGCCGATTCTGCAATCATTTGTGAAAAACTTTCTATTGTACAATCACTGCCATCATTCAGATGATGAGGATATAAAGAAAAGCCTATCATGCCTTTTGCTGAAGTTATGGATTTTATAAGATCGTGTGATTTATTTCTCTTTGAAGGATGCCACCAGCTAGGGTTTGCATGGCTTATTACTATTGGTCTGGCTGAGTATTGAAGTGCATCGAAGCTAGATTTTTCTGAAGTGTGACTTACATCAACTACTAATCCAACCCGGTTCATTTCTCGTATAGCTTGGCGCCCGAAACGAGTAATTCCAGGATCTTCGCGCTCATAGCAACCTGTCGCTAGTAAGGATTGATTATTATAGCTGAGTTGCATGAATCTACCACCTAGCTGATGAAGAACTTCTATCAGGCCAATATGATCCTCTATGGCACAACAATTTTGAAATCCATATATAATGGCTGTCTTCCCAGATTGATGAGCTTCCCGCACGTCATTCCCAGTTTTACCACTCTGCAGTCGATTGGGGTGGCTCTCGATATGGCGATTCCATGTGATAATGTTTTCAACTGTTTGGCGAAAGTTTTCATGATAACAAATTGTGACATGAACTGCGGCCAAATTCGCCATTTTCATTTCTTCAAAAAGCTTTGGAGACCAATTTGCGTATTGGAGGTTGTCTATATATAAGGGTCTATTTGTCATCTGATTATTTTCTCATTCTGACTACTATGACAGCTTGTTATTTAAACAACAAGAGACTGGTTCATGATTGACTTTATATCTCTAGATATTTTATCTGACTTAGTATACTTACGTGTATATTTAGTGGTACAGCTTCGGAGGTAAGGTTTATGGATCTAAAAAAATTTTATATCAATGGGCAATTCGTGGATCCTGTCTCATATGAACTTTTTGATATAATAAATCCTGCTACGGAGGGGAGTATAGGAAAAGTTGCACTTGGATCTCCTGGAGATGTTGATAAGGCTGTTTCTGCAGCGAGAAAAGCCTTCGTAAAGACCTGTCGTTTATCAAAACATGATAGATTAGAAATTCTTAAAACTATCCGTGAGAATTATAAGAAACGGTATAATGATATAGCTGCAGCCGTTAGAACCGAAATGGGTGCACCCGTTAAGCTTGCTGAGGGTGGGCAAACAGCTACTGGGTTAGGTCACTTAAAGACTGCCATTCATGTTTTAGAAGGACATGAATTTGAATATAACCATGGTGATTATATTATTAGAGAGGAACCTATCGGTGTTTGTGGACTAATTACTCCATGGAATTGGCCAATAAACCAAATAGTTTCTAAAATGGCCCCCGCATTAGCGGCCGGATGTACTATTGTCCTAAAGCCTAGTGAGATCGCTCCATTGTCAGCTATGATAATAGCAGAAGTTATTCATGAATCCGGAATTCCACCAGGTATGTTTAATCTAATAAACGGAAGCGGGCCTGTTGTGGGTGAAGCTATGTCTGCGCATCAGGATATAGATATGATGTCTTTTACTGGGTCTACACGTGGGGGAATAGCAGTAGCTGCTTCTTCGGCAAAAACTGTAAAACGGGTCTCACAGGAGCTAGGAGGAAAGTCCGCCAACATAATTCTAGATGATGACAGTTTTGAAAGTTCGATTTCGAAGGGAATAATTCATGTCATGAGTAATTCTGGTCAATCATGTAACGCACCAACTAGAATGCTGGTCCCTAAGGGACGACATGATGAAGCTTTGGAAATAGCTAAAACGGTGGCCAATGAAATTATTGTAGGGGACCCAGCTAATTTAACGTCAGACCTTGGCCCTTTAGTCAGCGAAATTCAGTATAACAAGGTCCAAGATTTAATAAAAACAGGGGTCAAAGAAGGTGCTAAATTGATTGCAGGAGGCGAAGGAAAACCGGAAGGCCTAAGTAAGGGTTTTTACGCTAAGCCCACAGTTTTTGGCCACGTTAACAATAAAATGACAATAGCTAGAGAAGAAATTTTTGGCCCGGTTCTTTCAATCATACCGTATGATGACCTTGAGGATGCTATTATAATAGCAAACGATACTGATTATGGTTTAGCTGCTTATGTTACTGGTAAAGATAAGGAAAAGGCTCTTGAACTGGCAAGAGGTTTGAGAGCAGGTCAGGTCAGCATTAATTATGGCTCCAGTGGTCCTACGGCTCCTTTTGGTGGATTTAAGCAATCAGGCAATGGTAGAGAAAAAGCTGAATGGGGTTTAGGTGAGTTTCTGGAAGTTAAAGCCATAATGGGTAAATAAATCTCAAACTAACCAATAATCAAGTTTGTTAATCATTAAAAATTCAATTTTATCAATATTATAAGCTATTTCTCGTATATATCAGTCACTAAATGTAATTTTGGAAATCAATTCATCATAGTATTTTTTTGATGATTGATAGGCTTGGCATGGGAAATTTAAATAAGGGCTGCTGAAATAGTTTTATCCAAATATGCACGGTAGACCTTTTTTTGCATACTTCTTGCATTATCTTCCGTTGAACTATTAGTGGGTTAAGATGATGGATGCAGAAGACACTAAAGAAAGAATTCGCCAGTTGCGCATGAGGGTGGGGTCGGACCCAGCTAGTATTGTCCCAGGCCAAGATTTCAGCCCTTTAACGGAAGAAAGATTGAAGGCTGTAAAAAATTGGAAAACTGTAAGTGGAATCAATGAAAAATTGAATGTTTTACCTTCGGGTGCCGTAACGGAAAAGATCCGTCCAGAAAAACTGGTGGATATTGAGAGAGAGTTTGAAAATCGTTACCAGGAAAATCTAGATAGTAATGATCAGAAAGGTTTAGTCAGGTCTGAGAGCAAGAATTACGATCTGGGGTTACTAGAAGAAATCGATGAACGCATAAAAAACAATGCCAAAGAATTTATAAAGTACTTTTATGAAAGAGTACAAGAAATGCGAAAGGACATTGTATCAAATGATAGTTTCAATGAATATAAACAACAATTACAGAAGACTCTTTCCCAAGATAATGCCGAATTAACAGAAATACTGGAAAGCAAGTTAAGTAATCTAGAGGCGACTGTATTTGAACAAAATTCAGAATTAGCAGAATATTTCTCAAATCAATTGGTTGATATAACAAAAACGGCTCGCGTTGATCTTGATAAGGCTTTCAAACAATCTTCTCTCCTTCAAACCATACTCCCCGATAAGGTAGCTGAAGTAGAAAATAAAATTTTCTCCGAGTTCAATGATAAAGTTCACAGTTTGAGAACAGAA
>CACKFK010000055.1 GCA_902599445.1 uncultured Alphaproteobacteria bacterium | reverse complement strand
GTAGAGACTTTAAAAAAATGAAAAATATAATTGACTTTTTATCATTTTTTATCATAACGTGCCGTGCGGTGTTCTCCGTGGTCATCATACCCTGATTATATAAGAGAGCTGAAAATGGTCGATTTAAACCAAGTTGATCTCAAGAAGATCAAGGAGTTGTCTTTAGCAGAATTAAAGTCCCAATCTCCTTCTAACTTATTGAAATTGGCAGAAAAATTAGAAATAGAGAATGCCTCTACCATGAGAAAAGGCGATATGATGTTTGCCATTCTCAAAGAAATGGCTGAAGAAGGCGTTGAAATTTATGGTGATGGGGTACTGGAGATAGTCCAAGATGGCTTTGGTTTTTTACGTTCTACCGATGCTAATTATTTACCCGGACCAGATGATATATATGTCAGCCCAGCGCAGATTAAAAGGTATTCTTTAAGAACAGGTGATACCCTCGAGGGTGTTATTTGTGCCCCAAAAGATAATGAGAGATATTTTGGATTGGTTAGAGCTAGATCCATCAATTTTTCTGAACCGGAAAAGGCGAAACACAAGATACATTTTGATAATCTGACGCCACTTTATCCTGACGAAAGGTTTAAGTTAGAAATAGAAGACCCCACGATAAAGGATCAATCTGCGAGAGTTATAGATTTGGTAGCACCTATTGGTAAAGGCCAGAGGTCTCTTATAGTAGCACCACCTAGAACCGGAAAAACAGTGATTTTACAAAATATAGCGCATTCAATAGAGAAGAATCAGCCTAGAAGCTATTTGATAGTACTTTTGGTTGATGAGAGACCCGAAGAAGTTACAGACATGCAAAGATCTGTTAAGGGGGAGGTTATTTCTTCTACTTTTGACGAACCAGCAACACGCCACGTCGCTGTAGCAGAAATGGTTATTGAAAAAGCGAAAAGACTTGTGGAACACCAAAGAGACGTGGTTATATTGTTAGATTCTATAACACGCCTAGGAAGAGCTTATAATACAGTTGTGCCATCGTCTGGTAAGGTGCTGACGGGAGGAGTCGACGCAAATGCATTACAAAGACCCAAAAGGTTTTTTGGTGCGGCTAGAAATATAGAGGAGGGTGGTTCCCTTACTATAATAGCGACTGCACTAATTGACACAGGTAGTAGGATGGACGAAGTTATATTTGAAGAATTTAAGGGCACTGGAAATTCTGAATTAGTGTTGGATCGAAAAGTAGCTGATAAAAGAGTGTTTCCAGCTATAGACTTACTTAAGTCTGGTACTAGAAAAGAAGAGTTACTAGTAGAAAAGAACGAACTTACAAAAGTGTTTGTTCTTCGCAGAATTCTAAATCCGATGGGTACAACAGATGCGATAGAGTTTTTATTGAGTAAGTTAAAACAAACCAAAACAAACTCAGAATTTTTTAATTCAATGAATAATTAATATTAAATGGCAGCAACAATTTATGCTCTTTCAACCCCTCCTGGTATTTCGGCCGTCGCTATAATTCGGATATCGGGTCCTGATAGCTTTAGGGTAGTAGGAAAGTTGTGTAAACAAAAAACCCCTTTTAAGCTTGATAAACGGAAAACGCATTTAAGAAAAATTTTTTCGCATGACGGAAAATTGTTAGATGAAGGTTTTGTTATTTGTTTTGATAAAGGGAGAAGTTTTACCGGTGAGGACATGGCAGAGTTTCAGCTTCATGGGAGTAATATAGTTGTTAATACAGTATTAAATGCTTTGTCTGAACTTAGTTATACAAGACCAGCAGAACCTGGGGAGTTCACAAAAAAAGCGCTGGAAAACAATAAGATAGACCTTTTTCAAGCAGAGGGTCTTTCAGATTTGTTAGCAGCAGAGACAGAAGCTCAGCAAGAGCAAGCCTTGACTACGTATTCTGGCTATATGTCTGAAAGAATTGGTGGTTGGAAAGAAAGTGTCTTGAAAATGCTTTCTATTGTTGAGACAGTAATAGATTTTTCAGACGATGTGGATACATCTGACTTTGTAAATAGCTTGAAAGGTGACTTGGAGGGTCTGGAAGAAGAGTTGATAAAAGAAAAGGTGGGCTTTAAGGCCGCAGAGTCCTTAAGAGATGGTTTTGAGGTGGCTTTCGTTGGAAAACCAAATGTTGGCAAGTCTACTATTCTAAATTATCTGGCCAAAAGAAACCTGGCTATTACTTCAAAAGTGTCTGGTACTACTAGGGATATAATTGAGCTTAGATTTAATCTAGAAGGGTTACCTATTATTTTCTTGGATACGGCTGGTATTCGCCACACTGAAGACGAACTTGAGAAAGTAGGGGTGAATAAATCCATAGAGAGAGTGAACAGATCAGACGTTCGTGTTTTTTTGACAGGAAACAATCAAGAAATAAATAAATTCGGGGTGAAATACTTAAAAACCGATATTGTATTAAGACCAAAAGGTGATTTATCTGGGTCGGAACCAAGTATTTCTGGTAAAACGGGAAAAGGGTTTAATTATTTGCTTAAAGCCTTAAAAAAAAGGTTCGAAAATAAAACTAGGGAGGCGAGTTCTATAACAAGAGCGAGGCACCTTGAGAAGGTATTATGTTGCCTAAAAAATATTAAGTCTATTAGGGAAAAGATTGAAAACAACAATTACGAAGTTGAGATAATAGCAGAAGAGCTTCGAGACACTTTAAGAAATTTTGATGGACTTTTGGGGTTTGTTGATACAGAAGAAGTATTAGGCGAAATATTTGCAAATTTTTGTATAGGAAAATAATCTTTTGAAAAACGGGTGTTCCACGTGAAACAATTTTTTGAAACAGTCGTAATTGGTGGTGGTCATGCTGGAACAGAGGCGGCATTCATTAGTAGTAAAATGGGCGTAAGAACGCTTTTAGTTACTAACAAGGTATCAAAAATCGGAGAGATGTCCTGTAATCCAGCCATTGGAGGTCTTGGTAAGGGGCATTTGGTAAGGGAGGTTGATGCCCTAGGTGGTGTTATGGGTGTAGCGGCTGACTCTGCGGGCATACAGTTTAGGTTGTTAAATAAAAGCAAAGGCCCAGCAGTTCAGGGCCCCAGAGCTCAGATCGATAGGAATGCGTATAAGAAAGCAATAAGGAAAAAATTAGGAAGAAACAATCTTTTAACAATCATAGAAGAAGAGGTCACAGATATACTGGTAAAAAATTATACCGTGAAAGGAGTTGTTTTAGGAGGTGGTAAAAAAATTATTTGTCAGGCTGTTATTTTAACCACCGGAACATTTTTGAATGGAAAAATCCACATAGGAAACAACTCTTTTTCTGGTGGTAGAAGGGGAGACAAAGCCTCTATAAGGCTGGCTGACAGGCTTAAAGACATGGGTTTGCCTATGGGGCGGTTAAAGACAGGAACACCACCAAGACTCGACGGAAAAACTATAAACTGGTCGATTCTTGAAAAACAACATGCAGACAAAAACCCTCAATTTTTCTCCTTCTTAACGAACAGGGCTATATTGAGGCAGGTGGAGTGTCACATTACATACACAAACAATAACACCCATAAAATAATAGAGAAAAATATCGGTTCGTCGGCTATTTATAGCGGAAAAATAACATCGACTGGTCCGAGGTACTGCCCGTCAATAGAAGACAAGATCGTTCGTTTTGCCGCAAAGGAAAACCATCAAATCTTTCTGGAACCAGAAGGTTTGGATACAAGCGTAATTTATCCAAATGGTATATCAACAGCCTTACCTTCGGATGTTCAAGAGAGTTATGTCAGGTCAATTAAGGGCCTTGAGAGTGTTAAAATCGTACAGTTTGGATATGCCATTGAGTATGATTATCTTGACCCAAGATCATTAAAACCATCACTAGAAATGAAAAATCTTAGTGGTTTTTTCTTGGCCGGACAGATTAATGGAACAACGGGTTATGAGGAAGCGGCGGCCCAAGGTATCTTTGCGGGCATTAATTCAGTGAGATTTGTTCACTCTAAGTTCCCTATAACCTTAGGAAGGGATCAAGGTTATATAGGTGTTCTTATAGACGACTTGGTCACGAGAGGTGTCAAGGAGCCCTATAGAATGTTTACCTCTAGGGCAGAGTACCGACTGTCCTTGCGTGCAGATAATGCCGATCAAAGGTTAACAGAGTTGGGTGTGGCCCTGGGAACCACAGACCCCAAAAGAGAAAAACTGTTTTTTAACAAAATGAAAGAACTAAGCAAGGCCAAAGCGGTGCTTAAAAAGTGTAAAATAACCCCGTCACAGGCTTCTAAGGGGGGTTTTAAGGTTAAGAAAGACGGAAAAATGAGGTGTGCTATGGATTTTTTAGGGGATTCACACAACTCATTAAAAAACATCTATTCTATGTGGCCAAAGCTTGAGGAATTTGATAAAGACATAATAAATCAGGTGGCAAATGATGCCAGATATGATGTTTACATAAAAAGGCAAAAATCAGAGATTGAAGAAACAAAAAAGAACAGTACAAAAAAAATACCAGAGGACTTTAATTACAAACTAGTTAATGGGCTTTCTAATGAAATTCTTTCAAAATTGGAATTAATACGCCC
>CACKFK010000054.1 GCA_902599445.1 uncultured Alphaproteobacteria bacterium | reverse complement strand
TCTTTCCTCAAATTTGCCTGAGAGAGTGTGTGCAGTTACACAGTGTTTTAGGTCAGAAGCAGGAAGCGCAGGAAAAGACACCACGGGAATGTTGAGGCAACATCAATTCGAAAAAGTTGAAATGGTTACTTTCAGTTCTCCTAAAAAAAGCGGCGAGGAACTTGAAAGAATGGTCAAGTGCGCAGAAAAAATATTGAAAGAACTATCTTTGCCATATAGAAAAATTCTTTTGTGTACTGGGGACCTAGGTTTTTCTGCAAAAAAAACTTTTGATTTAGAAGTTTGGCTTCCAGGTCAAAACCGCTACAGAGAAATATCTTCGATATCAAATTGTGGTGATTTCCAAGCTAGAAGAATGAATGCACGATATAGAGAAACTCCAGAAAGTAAGCCTGATTTTCTGCATACTTTAAACGGTTCTGGCCTGGCTGTAGGACGATGCTTAATCGCGGTGATTGAAAATTACCAGACAAAAGAAGGGAAAGTTACGATCCCCAAATGCCTAAAGAATTATCTGGCAGGGGCTAACTTCTTGAATGAGGTAGGAGAATTAGAGTAATTAATGAATATACTGTTAACAAACGATGACGGAATACATGCACCAGGCTTAAAAGTAGCCCAAGAAATTGCAAATTCGCTTGCCGGGACTGTCGGTCAAGTAACGACAGTGGCACCATCGTCTGAAAAATCAGGGGTGGCCCATAGTACGTCTTACATAAGACCTTGCTTGATTGAAAAAATTGGGGAGAAATCCTATAGCTTAGAGGGAACTCCAGCAGATTGCATATTAGCCGGAATATATTATGTTCTAAAGGATAACAGACCGGACCTGATTATTTCTGGCATCAATCGAGGACAAAATATCTCGGAAGACGTCTTATACTCGGGAACAATTGGTGCAGCAATGGAGGGAGCCATTCACGGGGTCAAGTCAATAGCTCTAAGTCAATCATACTCAAAAAAACCTCTTAAATCCGAGGATGAATTTAATTCGGCAAGATCTCATGCTACCAAAATCTGCCAGAAATTGATATCCGATAATCCATTCATCGAAGATACTTTCAATGGCTTTTATAATGTAAATTTTCCAGCTTGTGATGCTACTAAAGTAAAAGGGGTGCAGATATGTCGAACAGGTTTAAGACGGGAGTCATCTTTTTCTATGACATCACAAATCTCACCAGCAGGCAAAACATTCTTGTGGGTAAATCATAATCCAATAAATTCCATGCCATGTCCAAAATCAGACTCAGAGTATCTGGGTGCTGGCTATATAACAATTTCTGCACTCAAAACTGAATTAAATTGGATCGAAAAAAACAACAATCTAATTTCTTTATTTGAAGAATGAATAATGAAGAAAAGAAAATAAAGTTGCTCTTAGAACTAAAGAAGAGGGGCATTAAGGATAAAAGAATTCTCAACAGTATTGAGACCATTGAAAGAGGGGTTTTTTTAGACGGGATATTTAGATCCAGATCTCTGGATGATATACCACTACCCATCAACTGTGGGCAAACGATAAGTCAACCCTCTATAGTTGCAATGATGACAGAAAAATTGGAGGTAACAAGGCGCTGTAAGGTTCTAGAGATAGGAACTGGCTCTGGTTATCAGACAGCTATTCTCTCAAAACTAGCCAGGAGGGTGTACACAATAGAGAGACATGAAAACCTTAAAAACAAAGCTGAAAACCTACTAAACCAACATGGTTTTAAGAATATAACAACTTTCTTAGGAGATGGTTCGCTAGGTATAGAAGAACAAGCTCCCTTTGATCGCATAATAATTACGGCTGCAGCGGAAGATATCCCACAAATTTTGTTACAACAGCTAAAGATCGGTGGTATTATGGTTCTACCTGTCGGATTACCGCAATCAGACCAAACCTTAATTAAGGTGCGGAAAGAAGCAACCCAAATTACGTATGATGAAATTGCTAAAGTTAGATTTGTCCCACTGGTAGAAGGTATAGCATTACAATGAGGAATATAGAAAAATGACTAGAAGTAACATCTTCATACTCCTAATAATACTTTTTATTAGTTCATGCCAAACTCGTAATGGCTCTTCCAGTTATGATGGTACAAATAGTTCCACAATTCCTGAACTTTCAATCTTAGAGAGGCCTTTACCTGACAGCCGGGGGATTATAACATATAAAGATTATCAAATTCTTGTAGCAAACGGAAGTGAAACAGTTGAAGGAATAGCTAATAGATTAAAGATCGATCCCGAAAGGCTTGCATCATATAACGGAGTGCTTCTAACTTACTTACCTAGAAAAGAGGAAATTCTTGCGTTACCGGTAAAGGTGGCCGGAGATTTGGTTTCAACACCTTCTGGTTGGAGTCAAGAAGGCGTTAGAGAAGCAATTACAGACTCTTTAGCGAAAAAGCAACCCATAGGGACTCCTGACAATCCGTTAAGGCATAGAATAGAAGCAGGAGAGACGGCTTACTCAGTAGCAAGGCTTTATAATGTCTCGGTAACTTCCCTAGCAAAATGGAACGGATTAGACGCAAACTTGAAACTTGCTATTGGACGTGAACTGATTATACCCGTTTCATCTATAAACAATCGTGACTCTTCCAGCTCTTCCATTCCAAAAACGTCAGGGAATGAACCTAAAGACAATGATGCTGAAACAGATGAACCTATCCCTACGGTGAGAAAGAACCCAATAACAAATAACAACACATCCACAAATGATACAGAGGTCACAGCAAATAAGACTACCGAGGAAGAATCAGGGAAACCTTTGGAAATAGAGATTACTGAGAAGCCTTATGTTAAACCCGTACCAGGCAGAATCTTAAGAGGTTACAACCCTACTGCGGTTAGTAATAAGAATGAAGGTATTGACTTTTATGCTCCTCCAGGAACCCTGGTCAAAGCAATAGCAGACGGGGTTGTTGCACTAATATCAAAACCTGTTGGAGGGTTAGGGAAAATTGTTCTGATTAAACATGACCAATCAGTAATCAGCATTTATGGAAGAGTTAAAGATCTTCAAGTATTAAAGGGAGGACGGGTAGTTCAAGGCCAAGAAATTGGCAAAGTGGAAAATTCTTTTCTTGATAATGATAATTCAGGTAAAGACAACTACCTGCACTTTGAGCTACGTAAAGGAACCAAAAGCTTAGATCCCGTTCCCCTACTACAATAATGTACTTTTGCAGATAAAGACTATCATTATTTAATGATTTTTCTTTAATGGCACCTGAAGCCTGCCTGCTAAATCAATGATATATTGCCAAGCAACTCTGCCAGATCTCGCACCACGCGTCTGCTGCCATTCAATAGCATCTCTAAACATCTCATCCTTTTCTATTGGGATATTAAATGCATTACGATACAAGAGAATCATTTCCAGGTATTGATCTTGACCGCATGGATAAAAACCCACGACTAATCCAAACCGATCAGACAAGGATACTTTTTCTTCAACAGACTCATATGGTGATATTGCAGAGGATTTTTCATTTTCAACCATTTCCCTAGAAATCAAATGCTTACGATTTGAGGTGGAGTAAAATACTATATTAGCTGGCTTTTCTACGACACCACCCTCTAGCAATATCTTTAAGGTTTTATATTCGCCATCTTCTCCGGAGAATGATAAATCATCACAAAAAACTATATACCGATTGTCAGATTCTATATTAGACAAGACAGACAGCAAACGATCTAAAGATCCTAAATCGTCTCTCTGAATTTCTACTAACTTTAATGATCTAAAATCTGCTGCAACCATTTTGTGCACAGACTTTACCAGAGAAGACTTCCCGGTACCACGGGCACCCCAAAGTAACACATTATTTGCTACAAATCCTTTAGCAAAATGAAGAGTATTGTTTAGAACTTGATCTTTAGCACCTTCTATACCAACTAAAAGATCAAACGTTATATTTGATTCCTGGTGAATCGAGATGAGTCGGTCAGGATTAGATTTCCACAAAAATGTATTTGCATTAATCAAGTCCCCAAACGAACTTTTTGGAGGGCTAATCCTTTCTAGAGCTTCAGCAATTCTCAGTAGGGTTTTGTCATTTGATTTACTCATTTATCCTCCAATGAAATCCCTATTAGTCTTTTGCTTTTGAATCTTCTGAAACCGTTTCAGATAACTCACTATCAATGAGTTCACTTTCACGCTTTTTCTCAACCCATTTTACTAATATGACGGACACTTCATATAGAGCATAAACAACTGTAAACAGAATAATTTGTGTAATAACATCAGGCGGAGTTACTACAGCTGCCAGAACTAAAATACCAACTACAGCATATTTTCTAGATCTAGCAAGTACCTCAGAAGAAATTAGTCCCGCCTTTCCCATTAATGTCAATAAAACTGGCAATTGAAAACACAATCCAAAGGCGATTATAAACTTCATTGTCAATCCAAGGTACTCATTAATAGTCCCTAGGTAAGTTATACCTACCAAGTCTGATATTTCCTCATTTTCTTGTTGAAAACCAAGGAAAAAATCGAAAGCCAGGGGCATAACTATGTAAAATGCGAATGCTGATCCAAGCAAGAACAATATTGGAGAAGCTAGTAAGAATGGTAAGAAAGCACTTTTCTCATCCTTATATAGGCCAGGAGCAACAAACTTCCATAGTTGAAAGCTTATATATGGAAACGATACAATGAATCCGCCAAACAAGGATATTCGAATGT
>CACKFK010000053.1 GCA_902599445.1 uncultured Alphaproteobacteria bacterium | reverse complement strand
ACATGTTATCCTATTTCCCGTCCAATTATGAAAATACTCGTGAGCAATAATCCGTTCGATCATTTCAAAGTCTGTATCAGTAGCTGTTTTCTCGTCTGCAAGAATATATTTCGAATTAAAGATATTTAATCCCTTATTTTCCATTGCGCCCATATTAAAGTCGCTTATGGCTACAATCATAAAACGGTCCAGATCATACTCTCTGCCGTATTCTTTCTCATCCCAAGCCATGCTACGCTTTAAAGACAACATGGCGTGGTTACATTTGTTCTCATCGCCAGGCTCAGTATAAATTTGTAGTAGTATCCTATTTCCTGACCTTGTTATGAAATGATCTTCCATTACTTTTAAATTACCACCAACCAATGCGAACAGATAAGAAGGCTTGGGCCATGGATCCTCCCATTCGGCCCAGCCAGCACCATTACTCTTAAGATTACCATTAGACAGTAAGTATTCGTTACTACCCTCTATTCTGACCTTAAATTTTGCTAATACGTCTGGTCTATCGAGATAATATGTAATTTTCCGGAAACCCTCTGGCTCACATTGAGTACAATAAACCCCATTTGAGAGATAAAGGCCTTCAAGTTTGGTGTTATCTTGTGGATTTATTTCTGTATGGCATTCAAGTTCAAAAATATCGCTGGGGATAAATTTTTCAGGTATCTCAAGCTGATCGATTGATAATTTGTATTGATGTTTTTCCAACCCTTGGCCATCCATTAAAACGGAAAGCAATTTCATGTCCTGACCATGTAGGACGAGTGGTGGCCTGGGGCCAGAAAGGATTTTGGTTTTTAACCTAAGCTTCAGTCGTGATTTAACTATTGTAGTCTTTGGACTTAGTCTAAACGAAAGATTAACCTGGTCTATGGTGTAATCGGGAGGGTTATAATCAGAAAGTAAAATCTCTTGGGGTTTCATATCCTATCCTTTGAGCCATTCTTTCTTTTTATTAACTAGGATAAATTTACAAGTGTTTTTTTTAGCGGTAGGGTGGTTTTTGTTCTTTTTTAGGATTTTTTGAATAATAAAAGAAATGGAATCAGGGTTTGAGGCTATTATAATAGTATGAAAAAGAAATTAAGAGATTATTGGGTTTGTCGTGAAGAATTACAAATCCATAAGGCTTTTGTAAGATTTGTTGAAGGAGATTTGTTGCCAAAGACAGGCATACCTGAAAGGGTTTTTTGGGCAGGTCTCAGGCGTTTGGCTGACAAATTTTCAAAAAAAAACCAAGCCCTTCTCTCAAAGCGAAAAGAGTTACAGAATAAGATAAGCGCTTGGTATCTTAATAATCCAGGCCCAATTAAAAATCTTGAACAGCATAAAGATTTTTTGAAAAATATAGGATATCTTGTAGATGAGGGAGATGATTTTGAGATAGATATAACCAATGTTGATGATGAAATAAGTCAAAAACCCGCTCCTCAATTGGTTGTGCCAGCTGATAATGCAAGGTTTGCAATAAATGCGGCTAACGCCAGATGGGGTAGCTTATACGATGCTCTTTATAGCACAGATGTAATAAAACCAATTTCACAAAGCACCCATTTTGATGAACACAGAGCCCGTCAGGTAATCACTTGGAGCAAATCTCTATTGGATCAAATATTACCATTAACCTCCCAGAGTTGGTCAGATTTGATAAAAATTGAAATAAATGATCATAAGCTGACATTATATGCTGAGACTGGCCAAGTATATCTAAAATCAAATGGTTCGTATAATGGCTATAAAGTAAACGATAAATCACTAGAGGTACTATTTCAGCATAATGATCTAGGTGTTATTGTAACCGTTAATGAATACTCCAAGATCGGGAAATTAGATCCAGCTGGTATATCAGATATTTGTTTAGAGTCTGCTGTTACCACGATCATGGATTTAGAAGATAGTGTAGCAACGGTGAGTGTTGAGGAAAAAGTGACAGCTTATATGAATTGGTTGACGCTTATGACTGGTGAAATTTCTGTCAGCTTTAGAAAAAATAACGAAAATATTGTCAGAAGCTTAAACCCTGATAGATATTTCATCTCTTCATTGGGAAAATCATTCAAAGTCCGGAGTAGATCACTCATGCTTGTCAGAACTGTTGGGCACCATATTTTCACCCCAATAGTGAAATTTATTGACGGTACTGAGATGGGAGAGGGATTATTAGATGCTCTTGTGACAGCAACATGTGCTCTTCCTGATTTAAAGATCAAAGAAGGCGGTAAGAACTCACTTGAAGGTTCAATTTATGTAGTTAAACCCAAGATGCACGGCCCCGAAGAAGTAGCTTTTACGAATGAAATTTTTGAAGAGGTAGAGGATATTTTGAGTCTTCCTAGAAATACCATAAAAATTGGTCTCATGGATGAAGAAAGAAGAACCTCGGTCAACCTTAAGGAATGTATTCGAGAAATAAAGAATAGGGTAGTTTTTATAAATACGGGTTTTCTAGATCGGACAGGTGATGAAATCTTTACCTCAACACTTGTAGGTCCAATGGTTAAAAAGAAATCCATGAAGGCTGCAGTTTGGTTAGGGGCATATGAAAAGAATAATGTGGATATAGGATTAAAATGTGGATTCACGGGCAAAGCCCAAATAGGTAAGGGAATGTGGGCGGCAACGGAACAAATGTCTGCCATGTATGTTGAAAAGATTGGACATCTTCACCTAGGAGCTAGCTGTGCTTGGGTGCCTAGCCCGGTTGCTGCAACGATTCATGCTATCCACTATCATCAAGTAAATGTAAGGAAAGTACAAAAGGAGATCAATAAGGGGGATCAATCGTATTTTGACTTAAATAGATTATTCAAGATTCCGTCATTAGATGGACAAAATTTATCAAAGGATGAAATTTTAGAAGAAATAAGAAATAATGCTCAAGGAATTTTAGGCTATGTCGTTCGATGGATAAACCAAGGTATTGGATGTTCTAAAGTATTAAATATAAAAGATGTTTATCTTATGGAAGATCGTGCAACTTGTCGGATAGCGTCACAGTATTTAGCCAACTGGTTGCACCATGGTTTAATATCAAGAGAAGAAATCTTGGATGCGTTTAATACGATGGCCGTGAAAGTTGATAAGCAAAATGCTAGTGATAATAATTATATTAAATTATCAGGTAGCTCTGATAATCTTGCCTTCTCGGCAGCTCTAGAATTGGTTTTCGAAGGCAAGAACCAATCCTGTGGATACGTAGAAGATATTCTGATTAAGTATAGAAGGAAGTTTTTGGAGAGGAATCAGTGAAAAGTTTTGATAAACTAAGTCATAGATTTTTTGGTAATATTGATGCTTAGGCCTGTAGTAGGGATTATAGGAAATAGTTACCTGATTGGTGATAAGTATCCAACTCAAGGATCAGGAGTAATGAATCTAGAAGCTATTGCGGAGGTAGCAAATGCAATCCCTATAATAATACCAAGTCTGCCGAAATGTTTTTCTACGGAGGAGTTAATGGCAGTTTTTGATGGTTTTCTTTTCACTGGTGGAAGACCAAATGTGCACCCCTCATATTACGGTTGTCAACCGACAGAAGCACACGGTTTTTTTGACAAAAACAGAGATGAGGTAGTATTACCTTTGATTCAAGCTTGCGAGAAAAGAGGGAAACCTATCTTGGGCCTTTGCAGAGGATTTCAGGAGTTTAATGTGGCTTTCGGTGGAACATTACATCCTGAAATAAGAGAATTGCCTGGTAGAGGGAACCACAGAATGCCACCAGATGGTACTCTGGAGGAGCAATTTGCGCACCGTCATGAAGTTCAGATCGTAGAGGGTGGCGAGTTTGAGAATATCTTTAGATCAACAAGCATAATAGTTAATTCACTTCACGGTCAGGGGATAGACATACCTGGAGATCGAATTATCATTGAAGGGTACGCGACTGATGGAACTCCAGAAGCCCTTACGATTAAGAATTCAGTTGGATTTTGTCTGGCAGTTCAGTGGCACCCAGAATGGAATGCTTCTTTAGACATTGTGTCAAAACCTTTGTTTGAGGCATTTGGTAATGCCCTTAGACTACCACCTGATTGATGCTGGCAAGAAGTGATATGAATTGCCTTTAGGGATTATGTGTCCAACTCCAGGAAATGGAAAATGGAACCCTAGGAGTGCCATCTTTTCATTAGCCGCTAAAGATAGAACCTTTTTTCTTGATTCGACGGCTTTGATAGGTTCCATATCATTTTCAGGAATCCAATTTGGGAATAATAAGCTTGCATAAGGATCGAGCAAGGCATCACCGCAAATAAGTAACTTTGAACCTTCACTTTGCACTAAAAGACTGGCATGCCCAGGCGTGTGCCCTGCGGTATTAAGGATATTAATGCCAGGAAGAACTTCATTCTCTTTCTCATGTAAGGTGATCTCTGGAAGTGCATTGAGGGAGTTCACGGCATTTAGCACAAATTGTGTCAGTGCTTCGTCAACCTGGTTTACTCGATCTTTCTTGGTCCACCAATTAAATTCATTTTGAGACATTATGTATTCAGCATCAGGAAATATTGCTTCATCGAAATCATCTCTTATACCCAATATATGATCTGGATGTGCATGTGTTAAAAAAACATGAGTAATACTATCTGCTTCAATTCCAGCTAATTTGAGATTATCAAAGAGCCTGCCTGTATTGCCTATAAAACGCGAACCAGATCCAACATCAACTAGAAGTCTTTTGTCTTCCACATCTATCACGGCAAGATTTGTTTCTCTGTAAAGATGATTTTCTGGTAGATAATATTTCCTAAGAAAATTCTTAACCTCTTCTTCTGATGCATTAATAGTTAGAGACGAGATCGGCATCGTAAACGACCCGTCGGACACTACTGTTATGTTTATTTTGCCTATCGAGAACTTAAAGAAATTTTGCAGATGACTATTGTCCCGAGAGGTTATG
>CACKFK010000052.1 GCA_902599445.1 uncultured Alphaproteobacteria bacterium | reverse complement strand
TGCTACCGGAACTCCCCTAGCAAGAAACTTTGCTCCTGCTGCCACCATAGCTGGGCCAGCAAGCTCGGCATACGCCGCCAGTTTAGCATCGTCAGATATCGACTTATAGATTGTAACTTGTAAAACTTTTGTCATATTAACCCCATTTAAAAAAGTTGTAATTTCGTCTATGCGTATGCAAACTAAATCAGCAAGTCAACATATTGTAAATTAATCCAACACATTTTAGAAAGACCGGCAATATTATCAAAGGATTTACTGCTGGCATCAAGAATTGGCACAGAAATGCTAATAAAACTACTTAGTGAGGGACAAAGAATAATTTGTTTTAAATCTTAGCACTAAATATTTTTATATCTATAACCCCCGCCTCGCACAAGAAAGAAGGTGGGATCCCATTGGCTCTGCATTACATTACCAACTAAAGTGTTGACTGCCTGCTTAGGAGCATTTGCCTGAGCTAGCATAGCAACCGAGGTTTCTTTTACCATTGAACTTACAGTAAAGGTAGTTGTTTCTATTGCGTAATCAACGTCAAGAACATCCCTTATTGCTTCCTCGGAGTGTAAGAGGGTATTAACTGTATTTTCAACAGCATGACCTAATCGGGAAGCATTAACAGAAATGCTATTACTGACTTCAAGAAATCTATCAAGTCCGGCTTCTATATAATCAATTGATTTAGATGCACTATCAATAGTTTTAAGATCAACATCATTAACGGTTTTTGATGGAGGGAGAGAAGCTCCTTCCTGTTCAGTATTAGCTTCATAGTTAAAGGTAGTTCCGTAAAAACCTAATTTTTCCGTTGGATGATCAAGATTTATTCTGATGCGGTTAGGGCTAGTCATGGATACCGTACCCACCATTACAGCAGCTCGTTCATAATCTAATGTTTTATTGCCATAGTATACCGGATCAGCAACATCATCTTGGCCTTCCACTGCGGTTGCGGTGGCAGTAAACCCTTTGAAGGTGTGGTTTTGTGAAGCACTAGCGTATTGAGTGCTAATAAAACTATGGTTTTCACTTAGACCAGCGTATTGGTTTGTAAAAGTGTGTGTTTCGTTCTCACCTGCATGGGGTCCATTAAATGTATGCGTTTCAGAAGCAGAACCTGAATTTTGTCCAGTAAGTTTATGTACTTCAGAAGAAGGGCCATCGCTTATAGGAAGAGCCGCACCACCAAGCGTACTACTGAGCCTCACATAACTTCCGCTACCGCTACTGGCTACATAATAAGTCTGACCATCGGTTAATCCATTTATTGCAGTTCCCCCTTCAGCAGAATAAGTGACAGCATCATTTACTGAGAATTTGTGGGATGACATATATATTCTATTACTTGAAACAGAGCTTTGAGAATTAAAATTTCTCTGTTCAGGAAGTAAATCAATCGTTGAACCACCAGAACTGCTAGAAACTTCAAAAGTATTCCCGCTCAAGTTTTTTACGTAATATGTGCCGCCATTAGTTAATCCACCAATGGCAGTACCTGAATTAGTAGTATAAGTCACTGCATCATTATCTGATAAAGAATGCCCCCCCGAAACAGTTATTTTATTATTGGAAACATTCACGCCACTGTCAGCATTAAAACTACCCGTCTTTCTGGCAATTATGTCTACTGTCGTAGAACTGGACGAAGATGTCCCAAGTTTAAAATTACTTCCAGAAATGTTCTTCACATAATAATCGGCACCATCAGTTAATCCGCCTATGGCATTTCCGGAACCCGCTGAATAGGTGACCTTATCATTATAACTCAGACCGTGCCCTGAAATCGCTATCATATTAGTAGTATGATTGACATTACTTTGAGCATTAAAGCTTTCTAGCATGCCAACTACATCAACACCTGAAAGTTTAAAACTATTGGTAGTCGCATTACTAACGGTATAATTATTACCATCCGTTAAACCCCTTAAGGTCCTTCCACCACTTGTATAAGTGATTACTTCCCCATTAGAAAAAGGATGGTTTGAAATGGAAAAAGTATCTGCCGATACACTGGCACCCGATCTTGCGTTAAAGGCTTGGTCCCTAGCACGTATATTGATCGCGGCACCATTTTCTGATGCTGCCACTTTAATGTTGTTAGCATCCACCCTAATGGCGTAGTATGTCCGCCCGTCATTATAAAGCCCTCTTAAGGTAGTACCACCACCGTTTGAATAAGTCATTTTATCGTTGGTTTGGAAATTATGATTAGCTAGGGTTATAGTATCAGTTCCCATGTTAATAGCTGTTCGAGCATTAAAGCTTTGAGTTGGAGGAGCTGATAGTGTCACGGTAGGCAGTGAGTCATAACCATCACCACGGCTAGCAAGAAGGCCACCCGTCAAATCTATAGATGATACATGACCGTTGGTTAAAGTAGCAGTATAATTTGCAATTGAACCTGCATTGCCTGCTGCATCCCTACCATCATTGCCACCAGAAAAAGTAACAGAAGGTGCTGTAGCATATCCAGAACCCTGGTACGTTATATTTACAGATGTAATACCCTCTTCTTGGTCAATGTGCTGATGCCTATGCTTATCAATAAACCGCACTGTTTCATCTGTTCCTGCACCGCGCGATAAATTTGCATTCGCTACGTTGGCAGCGATGCCGTCTTTATCTAAAACCCTAGCATAAATAGTGTTCTGATTTGCCTCAGGAGTATTACTGACGTATACTCCTTCGGGCTTGAAATCCATATGAGAAATGAAAATATCATCTCCGGTTTCATCAGTTAAAATCACACTAGCACCAGCTCTTGAAATTTCTGCCGTGACCCCAGTTGTCCCACTTTTATTATTAATGGCCGTTACCAATGGACTTAAATCATTGACGTTTGTTATTGTAGCTGTAATTTTTGTTCCTGTAGCGGCATCTGCTTCTGCAGCAGAGTCAGCTCCCAACCTGAATTCAATGTCAGAAGGACTAGCCATACCAAATAATTCACCCTTAGTAATAGCTGTTGCTTCAATACCATTTGCAGCAGAATGTACGCTGGCAGCAAATTCTTTTGCTGTCATACCGTTAGTTACTGAAATAGTCTCATACCCTTCAAAACCATCAACATAGATACCCCCTGCTACGATTTTGTTAGCTTTAGACGTTTGAAGTGAAGGTTCATCATAGCCCATAATATAAGGTGTTGATTCTAGTCTCATCGTCAAATCATCTCTGACAAAAATCATGTCCTCAGCCTTAACACTCCCTATAGATAGATTGATTGTATCCATAGGTGCCTGACTCATTTGGATACTCTTATTCGTATAGGAACCATCAAGTAAATTGAAACCATTTAATTGAGTACCATTAGCAATCTGATTAATATTTGACTTGATTTGATCAGCTTGTGCATGCAAAGCTAGTCTTTGGTTATCATTAGTTGTGTCTGTTTGAGACTGTATTGCAAGTTCTCTCAATCGTTGAAGAAGATCTCCAATCTTACGAATGGAACCTTCTGCCGTATAAAGTTCATTAAGTGTATCTTTTTGCGTAGAAACAGTGACGGTTAGTCCCCTAACTTGAGACTCTAGCTTGCTTCCCGTATGCATACCAGCTGCATCATCACCAGCTTTGTGGATCCGTTCCCCGGTAGCCATTCTTTTTATAGATTCTTCAATGGCTCTCTCTTTAGGTTCCAAACCTGAAGAGATGATTCTGGCAAGACTATTTGAAACTGAGATAGCCACAATAATCCCCTTTTTATCCTTTATCACAAATAAACTTTTGGGAAGAGTGCATTTTTTATGCCAAATACAAATAATCGAATTATGGGTTTTTTATTTCTTTTTTGTGCACTTCAGGATAAAGCAAACCATAGATTTAAATAAAGATGGCTTTTTCAATTTGCCTTTAAAAAAAAATACTGAAAACATGTGGGGTTTGCTCCCAATTTTTCTCTCAACACTTGGTTTGGGCATAGCATTTGGAGGCTATATACCCTTAGTTGCGTTATGGTTAGAACACCAAGATCTATCATTTTCAAAAATTGGAATTATAACTGGAGCCGCTTCAATTGGTGTGATTACAAGCGCCTATTTTGGCTCATTAATTGTCAGAAAAATCGGTTATCTAAATGGCTGTATCTTAGGTCTCTTTATTGGGGCTATTACAACCATAGGATTTCGTTACTTTGATAGCGAAGTTATCTGGTTTAGTTTGAGAGTCATTGCCGGCTTAGGTTTTGGTCTGCACTGGGTAGTATCTGAAGCTTGGTTAGGAAATCTAGTCACCGAAAATAATCGAACAAAAGCCATGGCCCTTTATACCTCTGCAATGGCTTTAGGTTTTTCTATAGGACCTATGATTATTTGGATCACTGGATATGTATCAAAAACTCCCTTCTTCATAATAGGGTTGGTACAAGTCATCTGTATCATACCATTGTTTCTTTTAAGGCAACACCAGCCAAACAAAGTAGTTAAAAAAATCACGTCTCCTTTTTTCTTGATTAAAGCGGCACCTACCATTGCGATGGGATGCATTTTAGTAGGGATAGTAGACTTATCATTAATTAGTTTGTTACCCGCCCTAGTCGCTAGGGTGCCGAATGTCACGATAGAGTTAGCCTTTTTGTTTCCAATCGTAATGGGCTTGGGGAATGTGCTTTTCCAGTACCCGATCGCCTTATTCTCAGACTGGGCAGGCAAACGTCAAACAGCCAATATTGTAACATTTTTTGGCATATTATGTTGCAGTTTTATACCTTTTTTTTTCGACCAACCTTTCTTGGCGCTTTCCCTAGCTTTTGTAGGATGTGGGTTGATTTATTGTATTTACACCCTGTCCCTTTCTCTATTATCAGAGCGCTATAAGGGCGACAGATTAATTGCAGCAAATGCATCTTTTATTATTATATTCGAAATCTCTAGTCTTACCGGACCTGTTCTCGCAGGAAAAATGATAGATTTGAGTATCCAGTTTGGACTCAGTATCTTTTTAATATCTATTGGAGTAATCTATTTATTTGTCTCAGGCATTAGGACTTTTCAAAAAAACTTTAATAATAATTGAATTTCTTTACCTCAAAAAATAATCCCAAAGCTTTCAAAAATGACCCTTACTGAGGTTAGGAGTAAAATCTTTTTCACTAAACCTTAAATTAGTTATACGCATTTGAATTCTATGTTTTTCTTTTCTCGTGACTTCATTTAACTTAACTTA
>CACKFK010000051.1 GCA_902599445.1 uncultured Alphaproteobacteria bacterium | reverse complement strand
GAGAGAAAAGTGGTCTCCTAGAAATCTGGTGAGATATCAATCTATTAATCTTGCTACCGCCTCTGTAGATTTCTGCATGAAATCGGGATGAAATTTCGCATAAGTCCTTTCGGTCTCAGCTACTGTCGCATGACCGAGGTAAACGCTAATCTCTTTCATGGGAACGTAATTCTTTGCCATGTGAACCGCCGCACTGTGACGAATTATGGTAAATTGTTTTCATTCCTATTAATTAAACTAGATCCCTAATTCTCCACTATTAATATCTTTGAAAGAGTATATCATTAAGTTTCATGTGTAATCTCAGCGTACAAAAAATACAAAATGGTAAGAGATAAACTATTTGAGACCGTTTTATTAGACCCACTTAGGAAAGGAGCAAACGAACTATTTGTTGTATCTGGCTTTACAAGTGGCGAATTTACAAAAGTCTTTTTTTTAAAAGATATATTTCCAAGATCAAAAAATATAAAAATAAATTTAATACATGGCATGTATAAAAAAAAGCAGGACTCATTTGACATTTTTCAAAAGCTTGTAAAATTCTATCCTTCAAATTTTATTGGTTATTATATTAAGAGACAACATCCTGAAATCCACTGTAAGCTCTACGCATGGTTCAAAGATGGAAAACCAATATGTGGATTTTCAGGCTCTGCTAACTTTTCTGCTCGAGCATTTGATCCTAGCAAACAAATAAATCAGATGATTACTGATAATCCAATTGAAATAAAAAAATATTTTCAAGACTTAATCCCCCAAACAGGACTTATCCATAAGTATACCTTCCCTAGTCCCAAAAAGAGTGCTACTTCTGTTTTAAAATTACCTTCCGGATCGTTATTACCTGGGGATGTTGATTGGCTGATTCCAAATAAAAAAGTTAAAATTAGTTTTCTATCCAAAAAGTTTAATGGAGTAGCTCCTCACTCAGGTCTAAACTGGGGGGCTAGCATCAGAAGAAGACATTTTAGAAATCCTGACCAAGTAGAGGTCAGAATTTTTGCTAAAGCAGCAAATGTAAAAGGGTTTTTCCCACCAAAAAAAGTTAGGTTTTCACTTAGTACAGATGATGGACATGTAATGGATTTCTCAATTCAACAGATGGGGGATAAAGCAATGGCCTCTTTACCTAATAATATCTTTGGCGAATACTTTAGGAAAAGAATAGGTGTCAGAAGCGGCTATATTATCAAAACGGAAGATTTAATAGATTACGGTCGTACAGATTTTACTTTAGAAAAATTAGGTGAAAAAAACTTTTTATTCGACTTCAGTAAACCTATTTAAAAATAAACGAACTTTCAAAATCTTTGTTTTGTTCAACCATAGGATAACTTTTTCCAGCAAAGGTCTTAAGAATTGCCTCCAGAATTATCTTTGCTCCCTCAACCGGAACAGCCATACCAATTTGTCTCCGAACACTCTCCTTAGATCCATGAAACCTAAAATGGTCAGGAAATGTCTGCAAGCGTGCTCTTTCACGATTTGTTAAAGCTCTTGGCTCTTTCCAATGATAAACATGTGTTCCTCCACCACCACTTCCAGTAATTGTGTATGCTGGCTTATCTGGATCTAAGCGTTTGTAAATCATGGACAGCTTTGCTCCCTTTACATTGAGCTTTAGATGTTCGGGTAAATCTGCCGTCCAAGCATTTTCTCCCGGCTTAATATAGTTCAACCTCTCAACCACATTTTTTGACTGAACTGTGAGCTCATGATTTAATGCGTCGTCTTTTATTTCAGGATTAGAAATAGCTTTATAACAGCTCTGAAAATTTTCTTTGTAATTAGGCTTTGGAATCTTGAATTTTAAGCCTAAATCTCTTCTGAATCCTACAAGGATATATCGATGTCTCGCTTGGGGAACTCCATATTCCTCAAATTTATATAAGTGGGGGGTAATCTCATAACCGTTTTCCCCAGCGTTTGAAAGTTCCTCAAATATCTTTTTAAATGCGTACCCTGAATTTGCACCAGAAAGGCCAGAAACATTTTCAGCAAAAATAAATTTTGGATTATTACGAGAAATATATTCAACACCGTATCGATACAAAGAACCATATTTCCCTTGCAAACCTTTAGTTTCACCAACATTACTAAAGTCATTACATGGAAATCCATAGAGGAAACCATCAACAGGTGGTAAAGCCTCAACTAAGCTAGGGCTTATATCCTTACATATTACTTTAAAATTTTTTTCCTTTTTATTTGGAATGTTCTGCTGATAGGTCATACAGCTATCTAAATGATTGTCCGTTGCCCATACATGTTGAAAAGAATACCTTTTCCCATGTATTTTGAGTCCAGCCTTTTTGGAAGCTACACCTAAACCGCCTGGACCACAGTACATTTCACCAATAGTGAAAAAAGTTGTTCCTGTTTCCTGCTTTTTATCTGGGAAAGAATATGGTTCTTTGTTTAATATGTTATTATTAGAAGAGTTAATATGGTCTTGCATTAATTTTCGGAGCTGTTCGGAAGGTTTGACCTCAGAATTTTCACAGGCTATCTTGAACTCGTCTACTAAGGATTGTGGGAGACGAAATTGGAATTTTCCGATGCTTGTTTTGTCCATACAAAGATAGCATCATAAAATGGGTTTTTTTTCAAGGATATTCTGATGGATCACCTTACAAAAGAAGCTAGAAGTAAGAATATGAGGCAGATAAAGTCTAAAGACACCTCTCCTGAGCTTATCGTACGAAAAGAATTATTCTCAAAAGGTCTTCGTTATAGAATTCACAACAAGAAAATACCTGGTAAACCAGATATATCAATTTCAAAATACAAGGTGATTATTGATGTAAAGGGTTGCTTTTGGCACAAGCATCAGGACTGCAAGTATAGCACAACTCCTAAATCAAATACTGAATATTGGAGTAAAAAAATTAGGGCGAATGTTGAAAGAGACAAAAAGACCAAAGTCCTCCAAGAAGAAATGGGCTATAAAGTTTTTGAAATTTGGGAATGTGAAGCTAAATCAGGAGAAATAATTGACCAAAAAGTAACAAAAATACTAAATTTTATTTCTAAAGAAAAATAGGCTTTTTGTCCCTAATGAGACTAAAAATTGGACTTAAGCTATTGATTTCATTAATAAAAGAGTCCCCTCAGCCGCACCACACCTATATTTAACACATTGATATGTAAGCACTTTTGGCGATACAGATCAGTGGTGTGAAAGAAAATGAGAAAGAAAAGTGTGGTTAGTCACTTGATGAAACGTGACAATGTTTTTTATTACGTGAGACATGTTCCTAAAGATCTAATTGATCATTACAGTGTGCAGAGACTGTGCTTCAGTTTGAAAACAAAATGTGAGTCTTTAGCTAATCGTTCTTCCAGATCAATAACTCAACGATTAGATGATTACTGGTATGGGGTCAGATTTACTGAACTGGATGTACCTATCCGTAATTCAATCTCTTCAAACCAGATAGATACTCAAGTTTCTGTCAAAGTATTGGATGCACTTGAACTATATCTAAGATTAAAGGGTAGGGATCGTGATAAGGTCTTTCATCGTACAGCTAGAAGAAACATCAAGTATGTAATTAAAGCTATTGGTAATAAGTGTGTTAAGGATATTTCTAGTTCTGACGGTGCTAAATTTAGAGACTGGCTAATCAATAAGGGGCTATCTATAAATACTGTAAAAAGGATTTTTTCTTCGGTTAGATCAATTATTAATATTGCTATAAGTGAGGAAGGTTTGGATTGTATTAATGGCTTTTCTAAAACGTATTTCCCTAAAGATGAGCAACCAAACATAAGAAAACCTATTCCTATTGACGCAATAAAGCAGATCCAACAGATCTGTTACCAAAAAGATGATGATCTTCGTTGGTTAATAGCCTTACTAAGTGACACAGGCATGCGATTAGGTGAAGCTGTAGGTTTATTAAAATCAGATATTAATCTAAGTAGTGACATTCCTTATATAAATATTAGACCCCATCCGTGGCGATCCCTAAAAACAATAGGTAGTGAAAGAAAGATACCATTAGTAGGGGCATCCTTATGGGCTTCAAAGAGAATTGTAGATGCTAATGACAGTCAATTTGCTTTTTCAAGATACACCAACCATTCCTTTTCCAACGCAAATCATGCAAGTGCTGCTTTAAACAAATGGATAAAAGAGCAACTGACAGATCCATATGTCATTCATGGATTTAGACATAGTATGAGAGATCGTTTGAGAGCAGTTGAATGTCCGAGTGATATTGTTGATAGGATAGGGGGATGGTTAACTGCAGGAGTAGGACAAACTTATGGTAAAGGTTATCCTTTAGGGGTTTTGATTAGGTGGATGAGTAAGATTTGACTAATTAAATATTAAATTATATCAAATTTAAGATTATAAAATATGGAAGATTATTATGTCTGCACTTATCAATTATACTACTATTGCCTTTGTAACAGAATTTGAAATGAACGAGATGATAAAGCATATTGATGCTACTAGTAAAGTATGGGCACCTGAAATGAAAAAACGTGGTTTAAAACGTTTTGTTTGTACTCGCATTTGGAACAAAGGTGATACATTTAAATTGGGGATTTTATTTGAATACGATACAAAAGAAGCTTTTCAAAATACCATTGAGTATTTAGATAAACATTTTAATACACTTCCTAAAACAAAAGAATTGATGACTATGGCAAAAATGGAAGGAAGCCGAGGCATTGCAGTTTTTGAAGTATAAGTATCTTCTACTTCGTTAAACTCAATTGTGTCCATGATGACGAACGTAATAGTACTAATTATCAAGTTTCATCAAATAGACTAAGTTAAATTTACTTCTCATAATCTTTCACACCACTGACCTGTATCACCAAAAGTGCTTACATATCAATGTGTTAAATATAGGTGTGGTGCGGCTGAGAAGTAGTTTAATACTTGTACCATGCACCACTCACATTCTAATGTAAGCAATTACAATAAGTTAGTTGTTCGTGAGTCACTGTCAACAGGCATGTTTTCTTTCACACTTTCTTTCACAGTTTAAATAACCGTTACTAGTGTAGGGAAAGTGATACCCATTTAGGTGTTAACTCACCCTAGGCATGGGCCATACCACCCCCAGAGGTATATATTATCAGTGTGCTACACAGATCAGTAACACAGTTTGGCAACCACTTTAGGTATCTTATTAAGGTGTGCGGTTAGAATGATAGGTCCTTAAGTGCACTCACAATGGACTC
>CACKFK010000050.1 GCA_902599445.1 uncultured Alphaproteobacteria bacterium | reverse complement strand
TATAAGGGAAATCAGTAGAAGTAGGTAAAACTGCTTGGAGTGCACGCCAGGCTAATTTCCCGTGCCCTATTTCTCTTCTCCCAGGACCCATAGCCCGCCCTGTTTCTCCGACCGAATAGGATGGAAAGTTGTAATGCAATAAAAATTTTGAACGACCTTCGCCATGTAAGGCATCAATTATTTGCTCATCTTCCCCTGTTCCAAGAGTTGTCACAACTAGCGCTTGTGTTTCTCCTCTAGTAAAAAGTGCAGAACCATGTGTTCTAGGTAAAAGACTTGTTTCAGAGTTTATCGACCGGACCTTGGTTAAATTTCTACCATCTATTCTCTTACCCTTTTTTAGTATATCAGCGCGGACAATTTCAGATTCAATTTTTTTGAAACAGCTATCTAGCTGCTCATTCTCTAGTTCTTCTTCCGTTAGTTTATCAATTACTTTTTGTTTTGCTTCGCCAATAGCCGTTTGTCTTTCTAGCTTGTCAGCAATTGAGAAAGCCTTTCTTATATCTTTTTCTCCTAATGAGGTGAGTTTCTTCAGCAAGTCTTTATTATTCGGTGGTGAGAAATTAAATGGTGCCTTAGCTGCTTTTTCGGCAAGATCAATTATCAAAGAAATGACTTTTTTCATTTGATCATGGCCAAACTTAACTGCCCCAAGCATCTCTGCTTCGCTAAGTTCATATGCTTCAGATTCTACCATCATTACCGCATCTTGTGTGCCTGCTACCACCAGGTCCAACCGCTGCGATGAATTCTCTCGCAGACCATCCATGTCTTCGATAGAAGGGTTTAGGATGTAGGAATCATCTACAAATCCAACTCGGGCACATCCTATAGGACCCAAAAAGGGCAATCCAGACAAAGTTAATGCCGCTGATGCAGCTATCATAGCTATTATATCCGGATCGTTTTCACCGTCGTGACTTAACACAGTACATGTAACCTGAACTTCATTTTTGAAACCTTCCACAAATAAGGGTCTGATAGGACGGTCAATAAGCCTGCTGGTCAAGGTTTCCTTTTCCGTCGGCCTAGCCTCCCTTTTAAAAAAACCACCGGGAATTTTACCAGCCGCATAGTATTTTTCTTGATAATTGACAGTTAAAGGAAAGAAATCTTGGCCTACCTTTGCTTCTTTAGCGAATACAACATTAGCCATAACAGTGGTTTCACCATAAGTTGCAAGTACTGACGCATCTGCTTGTCGAGCTATTTTACCTGTTTCTAAGGTGAGTTTATCATGGCCCCAGGTAATCGATTTTTTTATTGCCTTTAACATAGTCTTCCTTTTACATATTAGCGCTTAAAAAGTCTTTTGGACATTAAAGCGATTGATTCAATAATTTTTAATTCGGATGATTGTCGAATATTGTATTTTCAAGTCATAAAGAATGCCAACAACCGCTTAAGCCCTCATTTAATTTATCTTCTTATGCCGAGTTCCTTGATTAAAGTCTTGTATCGATCCTCGTTCTTAGATTTTACGTAATCAAGTATTTTTCTTCTCTGTGATACAAGTTTTAAAAGACCCCGCCTTGAATGATTGTCCTTCTTATGAGTTTTGAAGTGCTCCGACAAATTTGTAATTCTGGTCGTTAGAATGGCTACTTGGACTTCTGGAGATCCAGTATCATTTTCAGTTTGAGCAAATTTTTTTATTAATTCTTGCTTAATTTCAGCATTAATCGACATCATATTCTCCCGTAGTTATTTTGTTTAACCTTGCCAGGATGTCGTCCAGTCAAGTTACTTATTCCAGACCGTATATCGGTTTTTTTTGGTTTTGCAAAGTCCTTTTAAAACCATTTCTTGGGATGTATATTAAAGCTTATGTAGAGTAAGTGTTTCGGCTGGTTTTTTTTGGTTAGGCCAAGGTGATAAATTGGTTTTCCAGATTTTCGTAAAAAGCTTTGCACAGTGAGGTTTCTCCCCTCTATTATGCCCAAATTGCCCCAGGAACAAATGATGTCATCTGCCCACGTTATGCTTTGGGCTAAAATATCATCGTTGTGAACCCCTACAATATTTGATGTGCTATTTAAAAGAGCAGGGTTGGAGGCGCGAAATGCAAAAAGAT
The DNA here is from genome assembly GCA_902599445.1 of uncultured Alphaproteobacteria bacterium. Taxonomy (GTDB): domain Bacteria; phylum Pseudomonadota; class Alphaproteobacteria; order Rhodobacterales; family Rhodobacteraceae; genus CACIIZ01. The sequence goes on along the minus strand of CACKFK010000050.1, from coordinate 3,230 downwards.
TACATACCCTAAATTGTTTATAACCGAAGTTAAGTGCTCTTCGTTGGCATCTTGTCAAGGTTGGGTCAGTTTTTTTTTCAGTCGCTGTAGAAGGATTTAATAGTATATAGAGAAGTTTACTTCCTAGGTGATTCCATGTCCGAGTGATGGAATATCTAAAACTAAAGCAATTAGAAAAGACAGCTATTGATGAAAAATCATCATCAACTATTTTTCTTGTAACTAACTTTTCCAATTCCTAACGCCGTGATCAACTCTGGGTTTTCAAAATATTAAATACCCTGGAAGGAAAAAAAATTTCATCCTTGACCTTGCCAAAGGCCAATGGAACATTTTCGAATCTAATCCATGCTAAATCGTAATCCTGACTTGGCATCTCTTTAATCTTATATGTTGCTCCATTAAGTATCTTGTCTATATCTTTTGCCTCACAATGGAAATCGGGGAGTCCCCTGAGCACGGTTTCTGTTGGCAAGACCTGCTTTTGTAACTCCAGCAATGTCATCATCTCAAGCTGATCGAGTCCAATACTATTTTTTATATTGAAAGGGCCGCAGGTTAAGCGTTTTATATCATGGGCATGACCATAACAACCTAGTAGCTTACCGGCATCTCTTGCTATGGATCTGACGTACCCACCTTTTCCACAAGTAAATTCTATAGTGATTTCATTTTTATTTTTTCTTTCTAATACAAGTATTTCTTTTACGAAAACTTTCCTTGCAGGTAATTCAAACTGGGAACCTTCATGAAATAATTTGTATGCCCTTGTCCCATTTATCTTTATTGCCGACAATTTAGGAGGAATTTGAGATATATGACCTTCAAAACTCTTAAGGACTTCTATGATAGACTGAGTTTCAGGTCTAAGGGAGGATTTTTTGATTGTTTTTCCTGATGAGTCATCAGTTTCTGTAGCCGCACCTAAACGCATAACAAATCTATAGGTTTTTAGAGCATCTCCTATGAATCTAACAGTTTTTGTAGCCTCTCCTAGTGCTAGTGCTAATATACCTGTGGCATCTGGATCTAATGTCCCTGCATGGCCTATTTTTCTTATGCCCGTCTTTTTTTTTATTGTGCTTACAACTTTTGTAGATCCAATTCCAGAGGGCTTATTCACAATTAGCCATCCGTGCAAGTCATTTAATGGGTCATTTTTTTTCAGCGTGCGACTCATTACTTTCAATACCCTCAGTTTCTACATTTAGAATTTTAAGAAGCTCAGAAGTTTTTCGGAATTCTTCGAAACTTTTATCTTCGATAAACCTTAATGCGGGCAAATATTTTAAATGTATTTTCTTACCTAAGTATTTCCTTATATAATTTTTTTTTGTGTTAAGGGCTTCCTCTATCTGTTTTGAGTTCTCTCTTCCAACAGGCATATAGTAGACCTTCGCAATGCGAATATCTTTTGAACAATTTACTTCCGTTAATGTAAGAGTTAAATTCGGCAAGCCTGCCTCTGACCAGTCCAGGTGTTGCATTATTTCTGATAGTTCTCTCTTAATTAGTTCATTAACTCTCAAGAGCCTATGAGATGTTTTTCCAAAGCTATTGCGCATTTCAGTTCGCCAAATTGGCATTCATGGTTATTGACTTATATGGTGGGTAAATACATAACGAAGTCTAGTATGTTTGTCGATAACAACAAATCATAGGGAATTCCAATAGTGACAAAAAAAATAAAAATAACCATAGTAGGTGCTTCTGGGAGAATGGGTCAAATGTTGGCTAGGGCTGTTGAAGAAAGCCAAGACTTAGAAATTGCTGGGTTAGTAGAAATAGAAGGCCATCCTTTAATAGGCGAGTTAGCCAACAAGAAAATCTCTGGTCTTAAAACCGCTTTAGAATTCTCTGATGATATATATAGTGTTTTATCAGTATCAGATGCAGTAATTGACTTTACGAACCCTGCAACCTCCGTGAAAATAGCCAAATTGGCGGCCAAGTATAATGTGGTAGATGTAATAGGGACTACTGGTTTCTCTCAATTGCACCTAAAAGAAATAGCTACTGCTGCTAATAGCACAACAATTATTAGATCGGGAAACATGAGCTTGGGTCTGAATGTTCTGACTGGTTTAGCTAAGAAGGTTTCTGAAGCATTAGACGTAGATTTTGATGCAGAAATAATTGAGATGCATCATGGTAAAAAGGTAGATGCTCCTTCAGGTACTGCTTTAATGTTGGGAGAAGCTGTAGCAATCGGTAGGGAAAAAAAACTTGATGATTTAAAGGAAAAACCTAGAGATGGAATTATAGGGCCAAGAAAGAAAGGAAAAATTGGTTTTTCAGTGATTCGAGGGGGTGATATAGTTGGGAACCATTCAGTTATGTTCGCAGGTATGGGAGAACAAATTATCCTGCAACATAATGCCACCGATAGGATGATTTTTGCCCGTGGTGCGGTGAAGGCAGCAAAATGGGGGATGACGGCTGGTAAGGGAGAATATTCAATGCTTGATGTGCTTAATTTATAAAAATGAGGAATCTTAATTTCAGGAAAATAATTCTTAAGGGACTCACATGTAAAAGGTTTTTGGTCTTTTCCATGATAAGTATAGTTTCGTTACAGGGGTTTCAGGTCATGGCTGCCCCAGTTTTGGCCTGTGGGGGGAACTTCAAAGAGTTCTTGCAAGATATAGGAGCCAGGGCAGCTGAAAGAGGAATAAACAAAAATGCTGTTTCATTAGCGCTCAAATACAGTAAGCATTCAAAAAAAGTTTTATCAATGGACCGAAAACAGAGTACTTTTAGGTTAAGTTTCTTGGACTTTTCCAAAAGAGCTATAAATTCATACCGATTAAAGAACGGTGTGAAAAACATGGAAAGATATAAAGATACTTTTCAGTTAGCAGAGACTATGTATGGGGTTCCTGCAGAAGTCATTACAGCATTTTGGGCCATGGAAACAGATTTTGGGGCAGTTCAGGGAAATTTTAACACTTTAAGCGCTCTAGCTACTTTGGCACATGATTGCAGGCGACCAGAAATGTTTCAAGAAGAGTATATCTCAGCAATAGAATTATTTGCAGAAGGAGTAATAAATAAGGAAATTACTGGTGCATGGGCTGGAGAAATTGGGCAAGTGCAAATGCTTCCCTCTGATATCTTGGTATTTGGCAAAGATGGGGATGGGGATGGCTTGGTGGATCTTAAGCAGAGTGCTCCGGATGCTATATTAACTGCAGCTGCTCTCATATCCAGTATGGGATGGATTCCAAATC
>CACKFK010000049.1 GCA_902599445.1 uncultured Alphaproteobacteria bacterium | reverse complement strand
CAGGAGTTGACGGTGCAGTTGTTGCAGGTAAAATTCGTGAAAGTAAGAATGATACACATGGATTTAATGCCCAAACAGAGGAATATGGTGACATGTTCAAATTTGGTGTAATTGACCCTGCAAAAGTTGTTCGCACTGCATTAGAAGATGCGGCATCTATTGCTGGTCTATTGGTTACTACGGAAGCCATGATTGGGGACAAACCAGAGCCAAAAGCAGCAGCAGCACCACCGATGCCGGACATGGGCGGCATGGGCGGCATGGGCGGCATGATGTAAGTCGCAAAGAAAAAAAAAGGGGCTTCTGCCCCTTTTTTTATGTCAGAAAATTCTTATGGCCCATTTTTCTACCTTCTCTTGAATCATCTTTACCATATATATTGACTGAACTATCAGAGTTTTTGGTTAGTGCTTTAATTTCTTCACCAAATACGTTTTGCATCAATACATTTGAATGTCTTTTACCACTCCCAATGGGCCAGCCGGAGATAGCCCTTATATGTTGTTCGAATTGGTTTATAAGGCAGCCGCTTTGGGTCCAGTGCCCTGAATTATGGACCCTTGGGGCTAATTCATTGACTAATAGTTCATTGTCCTTTGTTACAAAAAATTCAACTCCCATCACGCCAACGTATTTTAAAGCATTTACTATTTTACTAGCTATTAAAATTGCATCGCTTGCTAATGAAAAAGGTATATTCGCGGGTACCTTGGATTGGACCAATATGCCATTTTGGTGGTGGTTTTCCGTTGGATCGAAAACCGCAATTTTTCCATACATGTCTCGACATATAATAGTTGATATTTCCAATTTAAAATCTATCAATTTTTCCAATATTACTGGGGTATCATTAAACTCAGACGCTGCACTTTCGATTTCCTCCTTAGAGTAAATGATTTTTTGACCTTTCCCATCGTAACCAAATCTACAGGTTTTTAAAATAAGTGGTGGGTCCATTGTATCTACACTTTGTAAAATATCATTAAATGATTTCGCAGTAACAAATGGAGATGATGGTATATTCATCGCATGAAGGAATTTTTTTTCAGTGGATCTGTCTTGGCATGTTGATAAAGATCTGACATTTGGAAAGACATTTGTGATTTTTTGACAAGTCTGTATAGTTTCCGCAGGAATATTTTCGAATTCAAAAGTAATGACATCTACATTACTGGCAAAGTTCTCCAAAGCTTCTTTATCTTTGTAATCAAAGTTACTGGAAAGATTCGTTACTTGTTTTGCTGGAGCTTTGGGGTTAGGATCAAAAATATGAGTTCTAAAACCTAATTGAGAGGCTGAAATAGAGAGCATTCTACCAAGCTGTCCTCCTCCTAGTATGCCTATCACGCTCCCTACTGGAAGTGGTTTTTTCTCATTCATCTTGAGGTGCCTCAGGAACACTTGCGGTCTGCATTTCATGCCAATATCTTAAATCAGTAGCAATTTTCTTGTTAGATAAAGCTAAAATAGAAGTTGCAAATAGTGCAGAATTTATAGCACCGGGAATGCCGATAGCCATTGTCGCAACCGGGCATCCTTTTGGCATTTGAAGAATGGAATATACGCTATCTAATCCGGACAGAGCCTTAGACATTATAGGTACACCTATTACAGGAACAAAGGTTTTTGAAGCCACCATACCAGGTAAATGAGCAGCACCTCCTGCGCCAGCAATGATTACTTTAATGCCTTTTTGATGAACTTTTTCTGAATATTGAAATAATCTATTAGGTGTTCTGTGAGCAGAAATTATTTTTCTTTCGTGTTGTATATTTAGGTCGTCAAGTATTCTGCAGCATGATTTCATTGTTTGCCAGTCAGACTGACTTCCCATAATTACGCTTACTAAAATTTCATCCATTATTTCACCTTAAATTATTAACCCTTAATAAATTGCGAGTTATCTGTAAAAAAAAAATCTTTTGTCTCTTGTTTCTATTTGCTTTATCAATATCTTGAACACGGGGCCCATAATATTAGGAATTAAAGAAATGGCTAGGTTATCATTTGCAGCACATCCTTTTTTGTTAGGCTTTGAGCAGATTGATCGATTAGTAGAAAAGACAATTAAGACCGGAAATGATGGCTTTCCACCATATAATATCGAGCTATCAGATGAAAACAATTACAAAATTACCCTGGCTGTGGCTGGATTTATCGAGGAAGAACTGAGTATCATCTTGCAAGAACGTCAATTAATAATAACAGGCAAACAAGTAGAGAAACAGAATAGGGCAACATTTATACATAGAGGCATAGCGGCAAGGCAGTTTCAGAAAAATTTTGTCCTAGCGGATGGAGTTGAGGTGGAGGGGGCAGAATTGGATAAAGGACTACTTAGCATTTTTCTAGTAAAGAAAGATTTAGGACCTAGTGTTCAATCAATCAAAATTACTAAGGCAGGTTAAAAACCTGTAAGTTTCCATTTGCTGGTAAAGGACGTAAAAAATTTCCTTTTTGGGTTAAAATTTCTCTGTTCAAAAAAGTTTTGGTGGAAGCGAGGTCGATGTTACTATACCTACTTGCAATCATAACAAACTTACAACCATCGAATAGAAAAAAAGACATTTTTTTAGGTCATATTGCTTGGTTGTCCAAATTTATAAGCGCCATTTAGACACTCAAATCGAAAAAGCATTTATTTTTTAAGCTCTGAGATAAACCTTTCTGCCTCTAAGGCTGCCATACACCCCATACCTGCTGCTGTTACAGCCTGCCTATATTTGAAATCAGTTATATCTCCAGCAGCAAATACTCCAGGGATGGAAGTTTGTGTCGAATTGTTTTTTGTTATTACGTAGCCCCCTTTATGAGTTCTCAATTGATCTTTGACTAGTTCATTTGAGGGTGAATGACCAATTGCTACAAATACGCCTTTGCATGAAAGGGTTGTTAATTTTTGTGTCTTGATGTCTTCAACAACGAGCCCCTCTACACCTAGTGGATTCTCTTTTCCTAGAATCTCTTTAACTGCACAATTCCATTTGACTTCAATTTTTGAATTCTTAAAAAGCCTATCCTGCAGAATCTTTTCAGCTCTAAGGCTTTCTCTTCGGTGGATTAAAATTACTTTCGTCGCAAAGTTGGTCAAAAATAATGCTTCCTCTACAGCCGTATTTCCACCACCAATTACAGCAATAACTTGTCCTCGGAAAAAAAATCCATCACATGTCGCACAAGCTGAAACGCCAAATCCTTTGTATTTATCTTCTGATTCTAAACCCAACCAATTTGCCTGAGCACCAGTTGCTAGGACTACCGATTTAGCCTCATAAATATTATCGCCATCACCATGTGCGATAAATGGAAACTGTCTAAGGTCAAGCTTATTTATAACATCAGGCTCTACTTTAGCCCCGGCTAATTTTGCATGATCCTCTAGGTTTGTCATTAGATCAGGGCCCTGTATTTCTTTGATACCTGGCCAGTTCTCTACTTCTGTTGTGATTGTCAATTGTCCTCCAGGCTGAATACCTTGAACTACAATAGGATTCAGCATGGCTCTGGCGCCGTAAACAGCAGCGGTATAACCAGCTGGACCAGAACCAATGATTAGCATATTAGTTTTTTTCATTTTTTCAGACCCACCTTAGCTTTTTCTAGATATTTTTACGAAGAACAAATTAATTCACAATTATATTTTAATCGTAGAAATCATTCTACCACAATCACCCAAGTTGTTTTTTTGATTTCGGCGGTGGGAAAAAAAATCCTTCTTAGACTCGAAAGTACATTTCTTGATATTTGCAGTAGCAGTTATTCCAATTGTCTCTAGCTTTCTCAAAAGAAAGCCCGGCAAATCAAACCAGATCTTATTTTTGTCATCTACGACAAAGTGATTCCCATTTTTAGGATCTTCCTGTATAAATTGATCAAGAAATTCACCACCAACTTCATAATTTTTTTGTTGAATACATGGGCCTATAACAGCAGATATCATCTTCTTTTTTGCACCAAGTTCAATCATTTTTGTTATAGTATTTTCCAAAATAGAATCTAAGGCTCCCTTCCATCCAATATGGGCTGCTCCTATAACACGAGCTTCATTTTCTGCAAAAAGAATAGGTGCACAATCGGCTGTTAATACCCCTATGCAGAGACCTTCTTTTGATGTCACCATTGCATCCCCCTCTAAGAAATTTGAATCAATGGAGCGCTCTATTTTAATTACTTTCGAAGAGTGAACTTGCTTTAGGGTAATCAGATTTTCTGGTAAAACTCCCATTTTTTTGGCGACGATCTTCCGATTTGTAAGAATTGAAGATGTACTGTCGGAAGATTTCAAATCGCAATTCAAGCTTTCAAAGCATCCGGTTGATACTCCTCCCAGACGAAGAAAAAAGCCATGTGAGAATTCATTAAGTAAACTAGATTTTAGGTTGCAAATCATCAAATTTCTAGACCTATTAATGGTGGAGAATTTTCATTTCTGATTCCTAAGACTTTGAATAGATTTCCCATGGCATCTTTGTTGATCAATCTTGCAAGGCCAGATTTATGCAATTTGAGTGCACTACTAGTTAGGCCCTGTGACAATTTTTCTGCCCTTTGCTCTATTCCCAAAGATCTAAGAAAATCTCCTTGGTTGGTTAGATTTGGAACAACCGCCCCAGTTTCCTCGGCAAAGGTTTTAATGGCTTTAAAATCAACGAAGCTAGTTAGGTCTTTTTGTCCTGGAGAGGTAAGGGGGTTAGAGTACATATGTTGGGAGACGGCTTGTAAAGTATTGCCAACATTTCCTTCTTTACCATAATCTATTATCAAAGCGGCACCCGAATTCTCCTGAATATGGTTAGAGAGATAGTAGATGATATCTCGCATAACTGTAGAGATTTCAACTGTACAGCCTTCTTGAATGTTTAAGTCGGCCAAAATTCTTTCATCAGTCTTCATTAATTGGAAACAAAATTCTTTGGGTGTTAGGTTCTTCAAATCTTTCAAGGTAACCATTACTTCCATCCACTGACCAGATTTTCTCCTGTACTGTTTAATAGGTAAAGCATCAAAGAATTCATTAGCGATGACAATGGTAGTTTGCTTCGGCAAATTCTCTATTTTGGCTTTCCATTTAACTGGAAAATCTTTTAGGATTTCTTTTTGAACCTCTTGGAGAGATGGAGAAATCTCTATTAAAGTTATATCTAAAGCACTATGCAAACCTTCTACCCTCTTGGTAACTCTCAGTATGTCTGCCATCAAAGTACCATTCCCAGGCCCCAATTCTACAAGGGAGAATTTTCTTGGTTTTCCATGGTCTATCCATGTTTGTCCTATCCACAAGCCTATCAATTCTCCAAACATTTGGGATATTTCGGGACTTGTGGTAAAATCACCTGTTACCCCGATAGGATTATTTCTAATGTAGTAACCATGTTTATGATGAGTTAAACAAATTTTCATGTAATCAGCTAGGCTAATAGCTCCATGACAAAGTATTTCTTTTCGTAGTATCTCTTCTATTCCTTCAATCTTGTTGTTCATGAGTAATGTTTCTGACCTTTCCCAAAGGATAATACGAAGAAAATTAATCCCACAATTACCATAGGAAGAGATAGGCTTTGCCCCATGGTCAATCCCATATTCAAGGGGAGGAAGATAATATAACCGAGTGGATTTTCTATAGATATATATTGAAAATCTGCTTCTCTGAATAACTCAACGAAAATTCTTGCGCACCCGTATCCACAGAAAAATAAGCCCATGATCCTTCCTGGAGATTTTAAGGCTTTAAATGAAAAGACGAGTAATAGTAGTAAAATGCCTAGAAGAAGACCCTCTAAGCCAGCCTCATATAATTGTGATGGATGTCTAGTACAAATGTCATATGGCCACGATTCCGGACAGATGCTTGCAGGTGGTTTCGTGAATTCTAATCCTATACTTGATGCCGTGGGTTTCCCCCATAATTCTTGGTTAATGAAATTGGCTAAGCGGCCTAAAAATAAGCCTGGTGGTGCACTCAATGCAATGATGTCACCCATAGCCAATAGTGATTTTTTGTTCTTTATTGCAAAATATGATGCTCCCAAAACCACCCCAAGGAACCCACCATGGAAGGACATACCGCCTTCCCACAAGTATAAGACTTTAATTGGATAATTTAAGTAGAATTCTGGGTTATAAAAAAAGACGTAACCTAGCCGACCACCAATAATAATTCCAAAAATGAGGTAGGTAGCAAGATCTTCAATATTTTGGGAACTGAAAGGGCTTTCGCTATTAATCCAGAGATCTTTTTTTCTAGCTATTGATGCTAAGAGATACCAGGCGCAAATAATACCAACAATATATGATAAGGCATACCACGTTAATGCAAAGCTGAATCCTAGAAATTCAAAAGAAAATACATAAGGAGTTAAAAAGTCTGGAAATCTATTATGCATACATATTCCTATCATTGATTTTTGAGATTATTTTACTACATATCTCTTTGTGATGCTATTTCATCAAAAGACCTTTTATGTTAACATCTAATAGAATAAATTCTTGGAATAGAAAATGCAAAGTAGAAATCAAATTCTCGATGATTTTGCCCGCCTAGTGAAAAATGCATTAGGTTTAGCTCAAAATGCTAGCACTGAGATAGATAATGCTGTGAAGAGCCTTTTAGATAGATATCTGACTGAACAAGGGTTAGTTACCCGAGAGGAATTTGATGCATCCCAATTAAT
>CACKFK010000048.1 GCA_902599445.1 uncultured Alphaproteobacteria bacterium | reverse complement strand
TATAATAACAGAGTAAGGTAACCAATATGAAAAATCCAGACGAAGTAGACAAGGAGGAAATTATAAAGTTTGCAGCAATGGCTGAGGAGTGGTGGGATCCGGAAGGCAAGTTTAAACCCCTCCATATGTTAAACCCTTGTCGAATTAGATATATTGTTAATCAAATAAAGGGTAATTTCCAGTTTGACAAAGATAAGATTAATCCATTTCAAGGGCTTAGGATATTAGATATTGGGTGTGGAGGAGGTTTGTTATCAGAACCAATGTCTCGTCTAGGCGCATCTGTTGTGGGAGTGGATCCAGTAGCAAAAAATATCAGCGTTGCAAAATTACACGCCAAACAGGTTGGTTTAAATATTGACTATAGAGTTTCAACTGCAGAAGATCTTCTGGAACAAAATGAACTTTTTGATGTAATATTGAACATGGAAGTAATTGAACATGTGCCAAAACCTGAGCAGTACTTAAAGACTTGTTCCGAATTACTCAAGCCAGGAGGCTTGATGACTTGCTCCACAATAAATAGAAATTCAAAGAGTTATCTCTGGGCAATTATTGGAGCTGAGTATGTCATGAGATGGCTACCTAAGAATACACACGAATGGAAAAAATTTATAAAACCTGAAGAATTGGCTCTGTTGCTGGCAACAAATAACTTGGAATTGGTTGATACCAAGGGATTCGTATTCAGCTTTTTTCAATGGGATTGGGGGCTGTCGACCAGTGACTTTTCGGTAAATTACGTAACTACTTCTGTTAAGAAGTAGAGTTTTTTTCCGACACCACTGTTGATAGCCATATATTATCCAACTTTTCAATTTCATTGGAATCAAATAGGTTCATTTTCTTCCAGTATTTGCCATCATCTACAAAATATCCCAAATCACTTTCTATATCCAAAGCCATTTGGATTTTGTCATGTCTAATTCTGCGACATGGTAGCGTGTTGTTTTGATACAGATCATATATTCTCAGTCTAGGGAACACCAAATTACTTGATGGAAGTAAAGAGAAATTTACTATTGAGCATCCTTGTTGGAGGGCCATAGCTTCTAAACGGGTGGATTTTGCTTTGAGGTTCATTAATGTTTTGTCATCTCTTAGTGGATCGGCTGTTCCCTTCCCATAAAAGTGTGTATTCGATCCATTATAAATCATATCACACCCTATATAGCCAATTAAATTTGGTTTGAATTTATACAAGGCCCAATACCCTGCTGTAAATGCCATTGTCCCTCCAGCATAAACAAAACCTCCAAAATAATTTTGAGCTTTTACATAATCTTTTGCTGAATTTAGATGTTGACTTTGATTTGCCTTTGGTTGTTTTTCAAGAGGAAAATCTTCTGGAAAGATACAGTTGCTCCAATCCGACCGAATTCTCCAAGCATTATTGATTGCAACAATATGATCAAATGGTGGATCGGACCAGTCTCTTGCTTTGACAGAATCAGGAGCACTGCCAATAATTAGAACTTTTATTTTTTTCATATTAATTTATTCACTTAGTATGTGCCTGAGCTCTCGAATTATGGGTAGAACGGAATCAGCTTTTTCTTTACCTAGCTTATTAATTACCTTGGTAAGAACTGGTGTTATTGAATCTATGGCAGCACGTTGGGCCTCTATGCCGGTTTTGCTTATAGTGACTTGCTTTCTACGAGCATCATTCCAGTCAGGTCTAATATGAATGTAACCTGAGTTTTCTAGCTTTGAAAGTGTATTTGTTATAGCACCTTTTGTAACGTGAAAACTTTTAGCTAGTTGCATTGGTGTTTTTTCATTTTGCATAGAGGCAAGGTGATTTAAAACAGAAAGATGGGATATTGCCATACCTTCAGGCAAAGATTTAGAAATTTGGGTTCTGATCAGTTGATCTATTGTAGTAATTTCTGAAAACAAAATTAAGTGAGCTAGGTTATTTGAAGTGCTTTTCATCATTATTTATTTCTTAGGCAAAAAGTAAACGTAAGATCAAAGCTATAAGATCCTAATCCTTTTGCAAGTGATAATCAGATAGGAAGATCAACAATACTTGTTCCAGGTTCCTGGCCTAAATCAGATATGACCTCACCTAATGGATCAACTACCAAAGAGTGCCCCCAAGTATTCCGACTTGGCCCATTTTGACCACATTGAGCAGGTGCAAGGATATAAACTTTGTTTTCTAGCGCCCTTGCCCGTAGCAGAAGTTCCCAATGATACTTGCCAGTTGGTATGGTAAAGGCAGAAGGCACACAAATCAGGTTAGCACCTGCTTTTGCCAATCTATTAAATAATATTGGAAACCGTAGGTCGTAGCAAATAGTCATTCCTAATCTTGCAAAGGGAGTTTTCACCAAAATGGCATCTTTACCGGGTGTAAAATATTTTGATTCTTTAAAATTAATCTTGCCTTTGATCTTTACATCAAACATGTGGATTTTATCATACCTGGCAACAACCTTACCGTTAGGGTTAATTAATAAAGATCTATTTGAATAAGCATCATTAATTTCCTCATCAATTTTGATAGCTAGTGAGCCTATTAGGATCCAGACTTGATTCTTTAAAGCAATTTCCTTCGCTACTTTTAAAATGGGGTCCTTATATTCAACACTTAAGACTCGTCTTCTAAGGGTTTTATCATTAGATATGAAATTGGATACTTCTGGAGTCAGGATGAATCTGGCTCCTTTTGCAATAGAATCATGGAGATAATTTTTAATCTGATCACAATTCTCTTCTGGGTTATCATTGGAAGTAAGTTGTATTAGAGCTATCTTAGTCGAATGTATCATTTTTGAGTATAGGGCCTACAATTATGACAATTTATAAAACTTCTTCTCTTTCTAATTTTATTTCTCATGAATGACCAAGCGAACATTTTTGATGAAACACTAATCAAGTGTAGAAAAAAAAGAGCTAAAGCCCAAGGTTTTGTTTCTTTTCTACATGACCAGGTAATATCAGACCTCAAAGATAGACTAAAAGAACAACAACAAGAATTCACTAATGTTGAAATAATTGGCCCCTTTGCAGAATACTGGGGAGGCAATTTACCTTTTAAAATTTATGGCTGTCATGATGACCACAATATTCTACCAATCAATTTAGAATCACAAGATTTGATAATAAGCTCTTTATATTTGCATTCGGTAAATGACCTTATCGCAAGATTAGTGCAAATGCGTAGAGGATTAAAGAGAAATGGAATATTATTTGCTTATGTCTTTGGTGAAAATAGCCTCCATGAACTTAGGAAGTCTTTTGAGTATGCAGAGCTTAAGACCTTTGGTAAGACTTTCCAGCGTGTCAATCCAACAGTAGACATTCCAACTTGTGGGAAGTTACTCCGTCGGGCAGGTTTTAACTATTGTGTCTCAGATAAATTAAATTATTCAATTGAATACAACGATCCAATGGATCTTTTGTTGGATATCAGGGGCATGGGGGAGACAAATGCAATGATGGCAAGGAGTCGACGGTTTATGCCAAAAAGAGTTTTATTAGATGCGATGGATTATTATAGGGGCAACTATAAGATATTGAATCGTACGAATAAGTTTCAAGCAACTTTTGACGTAATCTGTTTGACTGGATGGAACTCTAAACCTAAGGCACTTGTATGACAACTTGCCCGAATTTTTTAATTATGATTTCATTGAAATATTTTCTCTACAACTTAACTACAATTAAGGAATCAAAATTTAAGCTTTTCAAATCATATTTAGGACCCAAGCGTTGAAGTTAGATAAGCCAGGCCAAGGAAGATTAGAATTTGCTAATGATGATCATCCCTCAGTAGCACCTGCAAAAATAGGTATTCTTATAGCCAATCTTGGGACTCCTGACGACACCGATTATTGGTCCATGAGGCGTTATCTCAATCAATTCCTATCGGATAGACGAGTAATAGATTATCCTAAGTGGCTTTGGCAGCCTTTACTCCAACTTATTATTCTTTCGAAGAGACCATTCTCTTCGGGCGAAGCATATAAGAGTATTTGGAATGAAATTGATAATGAAAGCCCTTTATTGACTATAACCAAGGGCCAGTTAAAAAAATTGAAATGCCATTTCACACAAGATAAGTTTGAGGAAAAGATTATTATAGATTTTTGTATGAGATATGGGAATCCGTCCACTGAAAAAGCTATAAAAAGCTTGCAATCACAAGGGTGCGAAAAAATATTATTTTTCCCTTTATATCCGCAGTATGCGGGTCCTACTACTGCAACAGCTAATGATCAAGCTTTTAGAATACTAATGAAATTGAATTGGCAACCAGCTTTTAGGACTGTTCCAGCCTATTTTGATAATCCACTATATATTAAAGCATTAGCTAATTCTATTAAGGAGGCATATATAAAGGCAAAAATTGAACCTCAACACCTAGTAGTTTCCTATCATGGGGTTCCAGAACGTTATCTATTAGCAGGAGATCCTTACCATTGCCAATGCCAGAAAACTACTCGGCTACTTGCAAACGAATTAAAATGGGATAGAACTTATTGCACGACTACTTTTCAGTCAAAGTTTGGGCCAGAAAAATGGGTTGGACCATCAACGGTGGAGTATGTAGCTGAGTTAGCAAGAAAAGGTAAAAAGAATATAGCTATCGTAGCGCCTGCGTTTTCTTCGGACTGCGTAGAGACATTAGAGGAAATAAATCAAGAAATTGCAGAAAGCTTTACTGAGTCGGGAGGAGAAACTTTTTTATACATACCTTGCCTTAATGACCGAGATGATCATATTAGAGCTTTTATTGCAATTATTGAAAATGAGTTGTCGGGATGGATTTAATTTATTGAACATAGAGATTATAATTTGTTTGGGAGGGGGTGTTAAAGATATCTATTACACATAGTTCTGAAAGTGATAAAAGGAATCAGAAAGTTCAAATCAATATCAATGGGGAATTATTTCATCGGGATAAGGCTAATATTTCTGTTTTTGATAGTGGTTTCTTATTGGGTGACGGTATTTGGGAAGGTTTGAGATTACATCAAAGAAAGTGGCTTTTTTTTGATGATCATATGGAAAGATTATATGACTCCCTTAAGGCAGTTGAAATAAATTTTTCTCTGACCAAAGAAGATGTTCTTGGTGAGTTAGAAAAAACGCGTTTGGTAAATTCTATGGAAACGGATGCATATGCTAGATTGATGGTAACTAGAGGAAAAAAATCAAAAGCCTTCCAGCACCCTAGCTTTTCAATATTTGGGCCTACATTCGTGATAATAATGGAACATTCAAAACCAGTTCTAGGAATGTCTAAAGATGGCATTAATCTGGTGACAGTACCCCAAATGCGTGGCCACCCCATGGTGCAGGATCCAAAATATAATAGTCATTCCAAATTAAATTGTGTGATAGCTTGCCTACAGTCTTCGAAAGCAGGTGGAGATGAAGCATTGATGTTAGACCCGCAAGGTTTTGTCAGCACTACGAATTCGTGTAATTTTTTTATAGTCAGAAAAGGAGAAGTTTGGACCTCAAATGGAGATTATTGCATGAATGGTATTACTAGAGAGAAGGTTATAACGATATGTAAGAATCAGGATATCCCTATTTTTGAGAAAAATTTTACACTTATAGAAACCTACTCTGCTGAAGAAGCATTCTTGACTGGTACTTTTGGAGGAATAACGCAAGTTTCTAAGATCGATGGACATTCGATAGGAGAACTTGAAGAAGGATCCATGGTGGCAAGGCTAAGAAATTGTTATGAGGGTATGATTGAATAAAATAAAAAGGATAGCAATTTGGTCAGGACCTAGGAATTTGTCTACTGCCTTAATGAGAAGTTTTGGTAATAGGAATGACTTCGAAGTTATAGACGAACCCTTTTATGCGGCATACCTTAAGGAGACTGGGATAAAACATCCCATGTATGAGGAAATTATTGATAGTCAAACCTCTGATCCGGATGTGATTTGTGAGCTTTGTAAAAATGGTCCAGTAGGTAAGCCATATCAATATCAAAAACATATGACCCACCATATGCTTAAGAAGTTTAATAGGGATTTTATTTTCTCACTTACAAATATCTTTTTGATAAGGAAACCAGAACTAGTTCTAAAATCATTCAAGAAAAAGCATTCTGACTATGGATTAGAAGATCTTGGATTTAAGCAACAGTTTGAATTGTTTGAGTTGGTGAAGCACAGATTAGGCATTGTTCCACCAGTGATAGATTCTGAAGATTTAATGAAAAACCCAAAAAAGACCTTGAAGAACTTATGTAGCATTATAGGCATTGGATTCTCTGAATCGATGTTAAGTTGGAAACCAGGATCAAAGCCTTATGATGGTATTTGGGGAAGTCATTGGTATAAGGAGATCAACAAGAGTGATAGATTTAGAAAAATTACAAGTTTTGATCGCACACCAATAAAACCGTATAGGATGTCATTTAAAGAATTAGATATTATCAAGGAGGCTGACAGATATTATCAACACCTTTCCAAAATAAGAATTAATCTCGATTAATATTGCTAGTCCTTCTTTCTTCTTTCAGATTTGGTCTCTGCAATTTCTTTTCCTGTTTGCTGGTCTACTACTTTCATTGACAGCCTAACTTTGCCTCGGTCATCAAACCCCATTAGCTTTACTTTAACTTCCTGTCCTTCCTTTAGGATGTCTTTAGGATGAGAGACTCTCTCGGGAGCAATTTGACTTACATGAACCAAACCATCCTTCTTTCCAAAAAAATTAACAAAAGCTCCAAAATCCATTAATTTTACAATTTTGCCAGTATAAATTAAACCAACTTCCGGTTCGTCTACTATAGCCTTTATTAGCTCTAAGGCCTTTGAGATTTTATCTGAATCATTAGAAGCAATTTTAATAATTCCTTCATCATTAATGTCAACTTTAGCCCCTGAAACCTCGACAATCTCTCTAATTACCTTTCCACCAGATCCGATGACCTCTCGTATCTTGTCAGTAGCAATTTTTAAAGTTTCAATCTTTGGTGCGTAGGCAGAAAAGTCTCCGGCTTCGCTTATAGCTTTGGACATTTCTTCAAGAATGTGAAGTCGCCCTTCTTTAGCTTGATCTAATGCTTTTTCCATAATATCTGGTGTGATACCAGCAACTTTTATGTCCATTTGTAGTGAAGTGATGCCCTCATTAGTACCAGCTACCTTGAAGTCCAT
>CACKFK010000047.1 GCA_902599445.1 uncultured Alphaproteobacteria bacterium | reverse complement strand
TAAAAAAAGAATTACTTATTCTTTTGTAGAGCTCTGACCCTTGACGACAAAATTCTTATCAATCCCCTTATGAACGGGTCGGAACTTTCTATTTTTTTTTCGAATTGGTCCTTTGAAATTGCCATGATCGTTGCCGAGGATAAACACCTAGCATCAGCCATACGAAGTTTACCCTCTATGACACCCATTTCCCCAAAGATCTCATTGATTTCTATCTTATGGTTTGGCTTCTGGGTTTCATTAGTTGGTAAAAAAATTCCAACCTCCCCTTCCATTAACAGAAACACCCTATCAGACTTGTCACCGGCTTTAAAAACATATTGGCCAGTATTATAATTATTTTTTTCCATTCTTGCCTCTTTAATTTAAAATCCAATTACAAAATTTCGAACTTTTCATTTTCCTTAGCAAACCTAACCCTACTTGGCAGAAAATCTTGGGCTAACTGATTGAGCTCACGATCTTCTCTTTGAGGAGAATGATGAGTAATAAAAAGCGCCTTAGGGTTAGCGGAAGATGAAAATGCTACTGCTTGTTCTATGCTACTATGTCCCCATCCCTGCTTGTCCGTGAGCTCCGAATTAGTAAACATACCATCCCAAATCACTAAATCGGAATTACGCGATGCTTTATGAAAATTAACATCTTGCTCTTTGTTCAATCCATACTCATGATCTAAACCGCAAACTATGGATCTATTTCCAATTAATATCTTATACCCCGAAGCGCCCCCAGGATGGCAAAGGGGAAATTTTTCTATAGAAAAAAAATCTATTGCCGCTGCCTGAAAAGTTTCAAAATTCATAATGTTAAAAGCGAGATTGTGGTTGACCAAATCTAGAGGGAATAGGGGGGGAGTGAACGCAGTTGATAAGGCCTCCTTAAGTCCTGTTCTATCTACTAAACCAGAGCCAACATGAATTTGATTTTTTTTAGAAAAGAGCGCCGAATTAAACGGTAATCCTTGGAGATGGTCGTGATGAAAGTGAGAAAAAAGCAAAAAGGTTGGGGTCTCCTCTCTGATTTGGATATTCCTAAATCCCGATCCGGCATCAATTATTAGCTGAAAATCTTTAGAGCTTATTTCTATACTCGTAGTATTTCCCCCATACTCCAAAAAGTTTTTTGCTGGGATTGGAAGTGATCCTCTAACACCATGAAATTCTACTTTCATAAAAAGAACCTTGCATTTAGCCAAATCATTTAAGAGAATTCCCTACGCAATTATTTAGCTTCTCTATACCATTGTCATGTCAAAAGTGAAAAGCTTAATTTTTATCAACTAATTAGGATAATGTATTTTTATTCGAGTGATAGTGACATACAAAAAAACAGTCCACCATAAGGGCTCAGACAGATGAGTAAGAAATTTTCCTCCTGGAAATCAACGACACTGGGAAATATGATCAAATGGATGATACGGCTACTCGTAGCCCTAATAATTGCTTTATTAGGCGCTATAATACTACTTAGATGGATTAATCCCCCCACAACAGCAGTAATTATGTCAGAAACAAGAAATTTAAAAAATAGTGTGAACCAAGAGTGGACACCTTTAGAATCTTTAGGAAATAATATTTCGTTGGCAGTCGTGGCATCGGAGGATGCAAATTTTTGTAATCACCATGGATTTGACTTATCTGAGATCCTAAAAGTTAGGAAAAAAGGCTTAATGAGAGGCGCTTCCACGATCAGCCAACAGGTCACCAAAAATCTTTTCCTATGGCGCAATAGATCCTGGGTGAGAAAAGGAATGGAAGCAGTTATAACATTGTTGATTGAGAGCTTTTGGCCAAAGAAAAGAATTCTTGAGGTTTATTTAAATATTGCTGAAACGGGAAGAGGCTATTTTGGAATGCCAACCATTGCAAAAAAGCGGTTCAATAAAAAGGTAGGTGAATTATCCTTGAGACAGGCATCCTACATAGCTGTAACACTTCCAAATCCTAAGAAAAGAAATGCTGCAAATCTGACTCAAAAACTTAAAAATCAAGCTAAAAAGGTTCGAATAGGAGCCACGACTCTCAAGATGGATGGCAGAGCTTCATGCTTTCTAAATCAATAAAGATTCGCTTAACTCTCTTACGTGACGACCCTTAGATAGACATAATAAAAGATAAAGTAATGACAAATGCTATAAGGAAAACTGTTTTTAAATGGGTAACTGACAATGCCAAAAACCTTTCTCAGTGGAACCAAATTATCTGGAATCTGGCTGAACCAGCCTGGCGAGAATATGAATCAGCAAGATTTTATATCCGTATCTTGAGGGAAAATGGTTTTATAGTTGAAGAGAAATCCGCTGGTATGCCAACCGCATTTTCTGCGGCATGGCATAATGGTTCTGGGCCGAATTTGGCAACCTATGCTGAGTATGATGCTGTTCCGGGACAGTGCCAAGCAGCTACTACATTTCAATCACCTAGACAAGGTTTCTCCAAACACGCCAGTGGGCATACAGATCCCCACTCCGCCCTAGGAATTAGTGCTCTTGGTGGTCTTTTAGCCACCAAGGCAGCCATGGAAAAACATAACCTTGAGGGCACATTGCATTTTACGGGTGAACCAGCCGAAAAGCTGCGAGGGTCTAAACCAATACATGCCGTCCATGGATATTATGATGATTTAGATGCTATGGTGAGTTTTCATCCATGCTATATGTTACCATGGTGCAATACAGTTCGATGGGACATACATTGTGGGGCGGCATTTGCACTAATTTATCGCTTTGAAAACCTTGAACCTGAGAACTGGTTAAGAAATGAACCTAATCAGAACACCCCAATCCCACAATCTCATGCGGAGGTAAGAGCACCAGGAGCTAATGATGCACTCTTCCTAATGTATTCTAGCTCTCGTACCCTTAGAGACTCTATGTTACCCCATGCTGGTAATTGGTCCATGAATGAGGTGATTTTAAGTTCAGGTCAGGCAACTGCTGATAATTTAGCTCCACAATTATCAGAATTGCAGTACATGATTAGAGTCCCAACTATCGAGCAAGCCGAAAAAGTGGTGACATTTCTTGATAATGCCGCCTCAGCAGCTGCAAAGATGACTAACTGTAAATTTAGCAAGCATTGGGTTTCGAAATCACGTCCTGGCCTGCCCAATCATACTATTTCTGCACTAGTTTTTAGTGCTTTAAAAGAAGTTGGTCCCCCGATTTGGGGAGAAAAAGCAAAGACAATAGCGAATGACATAAGGACCAATCTTGGTTTATCCAAAATCAAAAAGCCTTTTTTAAAGGAGTCTGAAGAGATCATAAATCCCGAAGTTGCTGATAATATTGTCAGAAGAAATCTACCCCCCTCTCAATCAAATTTCACATCAGATGATTATACAGAAATGTGCTGGCACGTTCCCACCGCTAGATTATATATAGCAAGACCCATGCTGGCTCCAGTCAGGAATTTTTCATATCCAAATTGGGTTCTAAACGCCCTAGGTGGCATTTCTGACACAATTGATCCAATGATAATGACTGCCGCAAAGACTGTAGGTTTGTCATTCGTAGAAATGTTAACAAACCCGAATGCAATAAAGAAAGCCAAGGAGGAATTTGTTGATAGAACAGGCGGGGGCATAAATGGGTCCAAATGGATCCAACCACTATGTGATTATGAACCACCAATCCACTTCGCATGGCCAGACTATATCCAAAGAAACACTGGTAGGGACTGGAGATTATCGAATAAATGTTATTGATAACATCCTTTTATTTAATAAAATTGAATAATAAATATAATTAATGTATCGATTTACTCATGGCCTTTGCTACGAAGAACATAAACTGGAAACCCTACGAGGTGATTTATTCGGCCGGCGATGATCCAGATGCAGTGTACTTGATCAAGGAAGGGACAGTTATCCTTTATACCCCCGATGGCCTCAAATTAAATGAAATTGGCGATAAGGAGATCTTTGGTGAGTCATCAATCATCTTAAATACCAAAAGAACAGTTACGGCAAAAACAGGTAAATTTGCAGTCTTCGCAAGTTGTATTCCTAGAAAAAATTTCTTGCAGCTCATGGAAAATGATGCAGCACTCTCTGCTATACTAAGAAAAACCCAACTTAGACTAATGGACTCAAATGCTCAAAGCCAAGATTTATCTGATGAAATAGAAAAGTTAGCCACGTTAATTGAAAAAACAAAATCAGATACAAAACAAGTTGATAAAATAATAGACAGTATAAAAACTAAATTAAGCGCGAATAAATATACGGATTAATATATGGCATTCGAAACTGCTGGATGCACAAATATTATAAACAAATAAAGATAATGTTAAAACTTTCCAATTTCAAAATTCAGGGTCAGGATACCTTTGGAGAATACTACGAAGGGAAAGTTTATCCCGTTTCCGATAAATTTAGAGCGAAGTACCGATGTATTAGGTCCATTATAGAAAATAATGCCATCGATGATTTAAAGCGTAACCTCGAAGAAAATAAAGAGGTATATCCCGTTAAGGCTGTCCGCATGCTACCTCCCATCTCCCACGGTAGTAGAATTTTCTGTGTGGGTTTAAACTACCCCAAAAAATATATGCTGGATTCCTCAATGAATGAACGAGATGAAATGATTCTCTTTTCTAAAGAGTTAGATAGTTTTGTAGGATCGGATTGTCCAATAAGAGTGCCAACAGGACCTGCTGGAAAATCTCTGGATTACGAGGGTGAATTAGGTATAATTATTGGAAAAGCAGGCAAAGATATAAAGCCTGAAGAGGTTCAAAGCCATATTTTTGGCTTTACTATTGTGAATGATGGCTCCATTCGGGATTGGCAAAAACATAGTATTTTTGCTGGTAAGAATTTTGAATGTTCTAGCTCCTGTGGCCCATGTATCCTGGTTAACCATGAAGAACTTCGACCAGAAACGTTCCTGCTTACTACAAAACTAAATGACCATTTGGTTCAAAAAGCAAAAATTGAAACTATGATATTTAAATGCGAGGAAATTATTGCTTATATGTCCACTATTTTAACATTGAAACCTGGTGATGTTATTGCGACTGGATCTCCGGAAGGATCTGGGATGAGCCAAGATCCTTATCGTTTCCTACAGGACGGAGATTCTTTAGAAATAGCCATTTCTAATATTGGTGTATTAAGAAATAATGTTGTGAGCTTTGAATAAAGTAATTTTTGTTTTTCCAAAGAATACTTTCTCAGGCATAAAGAAATTTAGCTAAATGAATTTGTGCATCTGCCCTAAATTGATCTCTCCTGGTTCTTGAATTATTTTATCATGCAAAATTTGCATACCAGCTATCCATCGATCATAATCTTTGCACTTACGCTCAAAGAATTTAATGGCGTCAGTATCTGTAACTATTAAGAACTTGCCTTGGAGTACCCCATCAATAATTTGAAGTGCTGCTTCATCAGGAGAAATCAAATTATTAATATCTCTTGATGCCTTTGGATCGTTAAAACCGAGCATTGGCGTTGCCACATATTGGGGGCATACGGCAGAGACTTTAATACCATTTAGGCCATTACTTATGGCCAATGATTCAGCAAAACTTAATGCAGCGCTTTTGGTTGCGGAATAAGCTGAAGCTCCTATTTGTGATAACAGTGCTGCGGCTGAAATTATCTGAAGAAAATACCCCGATCGCCTTTGAATCATTTGAGGTAAAACATGACGAGCTGCATATACGTGAGACATAACATTGATATGCCATGATTCTGTCCAATACTGGTTATCTAGTTCTGAAGAAATAAATTCATCTTTAAAAAAGATGCCCGCATTAGAGCAAAACAGGTCTATGTGACCTAAATCGGCATTTGCCTGCTTTACTAGCGCGAGGATATCTTTCTCCTTGCCGACGTCGCATACATGGTGAGGACAACCTAACTTTTCTGCAACAAAAGCTAA
This sequence comes from uncultured Alphaproteobacteria bacterium, assembly GCA_902599445.1. Classification (GTDB taxonomy): domain Bacteria; phylum Pseudomonadota; class Alphaproteobacteria; order Rhodobacterales; family Rhodobacteraceae; genus CACIIZ01. The sequence continues at coordinate 1,264 of CACKFK010000047.1, read as the reverse complement.
TTTTTTTTGATTCCTATCAGATAAAAAAACATTTGCTTTCAGCCTGAGAAAGTGCCTAGCTAACGCCTCACCTATCCCACTAGCAGCTCCAGTTATGACGATGTTTTTGTTTAATAATTCCACACATAATCCTGACTATCTTGGATGGCAATACCTAGTTACACATTTTTGGCAATCAAAATCCAGCATTTGAAGGGAAAACCTAAAAATGTAATCTGATCTAAACTAACTTTTGGTAACGATCGTAAGAAATGTTTGAACCGCATGCTATAATGGAAATCGACTTCGCTTGCACCATTTCTTTCAATGGCCCTAGCAACCCAGCTAAAGAAGCCGCACAGGCCGGTTCAACCATTAGATTCAAATTTTCCCGCATTAAGTGCATTGCACGTACAAGTTCTTCATCTTTGACTCGCACGATGGCATCAACAAAATTTTGGGCTATTCCAAAGGAATAAGTCATTGCCATCGGCGAACCCAGGCTGTCGGCAATGGTATTGACCTTTTTTAGCTTCACTGCCTTTTGCTTATGGAAACTTTGATACATAGAGTCGGCCCCCTCAGGTTCCACGCCATAAATAATAACTGACGGTTTTGACTGTTTGATTGCAGCCGCAATTCCTGAAATTAACCCACCACCACCAATTGGTACTATTGCAACTTCAAGTTCAGGACAATCTTCAATAATTTCAAGACCGCAAGAAGCTGAACCAAGGATCATTTCTTCCGAGTCGAAAGGTTGCAAAATAGCTCTTCCTTCTAACTTAGCAATTTTTTCCATTGATAGAAAAGCATCTCCAACATCGGAACACAAAATTACCTTAGCTCCAAAATCTCTACAGCCCTGTATACGAATAGGATCTGATTTCTCAAGCATAACCACTTTCGCATGCACGTTAGCAGATTTAGCAGCCCAAGAAACAGCTAACGCATGGTTCCCTGCGCTAACTGCAACTACACCAGCCTTTTTCTGTTCCACTGTCAACTTATCCAAAGCCAGGAGTGCTCCTCTGCTTTTAAACGATCCTGTCTGCTGAAATAATTCCAACTTCATCCTAACACTGGAGTCTTTGGGCATGAAATTCTTTATTTTGGTACCAGAAAGTTCCAAAACGGGTGTCTTGACTATTTTGCCCGCGAGAAACTGTCTGGCTTCCTGCATTGACCTTAAATTTGGACCTTCACTCAAGACTCTTTACCACCATATATGCTACCTTTAACTGTCCCTTATACATCATCAAGTAGTACCTGACAAATTGAAAAT
>CACKFK010000046.1 GCA_902599445.1 uncultured Alphaproteobacteria bacterium | reverse complement strand
GATAGATATAATGGTAATCTTGGTGAATTGTTTTCCGTTGAATGCTGGGGAGGCGCAACATTTGATGTTGCTTATCGATTTCTTCAGGAATGTCCCTGGCAAAGGCTTAGAGACTTAAGGGCTAAAATGCCTGACACCCTTTTACAAATGCTTTTGAGAGGATCAAATGGCGTTGGTTATACGAACTATCCCGACAATTACGTCAAATATTTTGTAACCTTGGCAGCCAAGTCTGGAATAGACATTTTTAGAGTATTTGACAGTCTCAATTGGGTCGAAAATATGAGATTATCTATGGATGCAGTTCTCGAAACAGGGAAAATTCTCGAAGCTTCAATATGCTATACTGGAGACATCTTGGATCCTACCAAGTCAAAATATGATCTAAAATATTATGTGAGAATGGCAAAGGACCTTCAAAAAGCTGGAACTCATTTTCTTGGCTTAAAAGATATGGCTGGCCTTTTGAAACCATCTGCAGCAAAAATCTTGGTTAAAACATTGAAAGAGGAAACTGGCTTGCCAATACACCTGCATACACATGACACTAGCGGGGCAGGAATTGCAACTTTGCTTTCGGCCTGTGAAGCAGGAGTAGACATAGTAGATTGTGCAATGGATGCTTTTTCAGGAGGCACATCTCAACCTTGCCTTGGTTCAGTTCTAGAAACCATACGAAATACGAAAAGGGCTTCATCTGTTAAGATCAATGAAGTGAGGGATATATCTAATTATTGGCAAACAGTTAGGCAACAATACACTGCCTTTGACCAAGGAGTAACCTTTCCAGCATCCGAAGTATATCTTCATGAAATGCCAGGAGGTCAATTCACCAACCTTCTGGCTCAAGCAAAAAGTCTAGGTTTAGCAAATAAATGGCCAGAAATTGCAAAAACTTATTCAGATGTGAACCAGCTTTTTGGGGATATTGTAAAAGTCACGCCATCATCAAAAGTCGTTGGAGACATGGCACTTTTGATGATTTCCCAAGGTTTGACTAAGAAACAAGTAGAAGATCCTACAGTAGAAGTTGCTTTCCCAGAATCAGTTCTTGACATGTTAAGGGGTAACCTAGGCCAGCCACCAGGGGGGTTCCCTAAATCAATAGTGGAAAAAGCCCTGGGAAAGGAGGAAGTTTTTACTGAACGACCTGGCTCAAGAATAGAACAAAAAAACTTGAGAGAAGTGCGTAGTAAGGCGTGTGAGGATCTTTCACTTGATAAAATAGATGAAGAAGATTTTTGCAGCTATTTAATGTACCCAAAGATTTTTTCGGATTATCTAAAGCATCACTCGATCTATGGTCCTGTGAGAACTCTACCGAGCGACATCTATTTTTATGGAATGAAAAGTGGGCAGGAATTAAGTGTTGAAATTGATCCGGGGAAAACACTTGAAATACGTCTGCAAGCTGTCAGTGAATTAAACGAAGAAGGTGAACGGAAGGCTTTTTTTGAGTTAAATGGACAGCCAAGGATTATTAGAATTGCTGATCATAAAAGCAAAGTAGGGATAGCCAACGAAAAAACCAAAGCAGATATGAACAACCCCAAACATATTGCTGCCCCAATGCCTGGAGCTGTAACGGTGGTTGCCGTAAAAGAAGGCCAGTCAATCAAAAAAGGAGACGTTTTGCTAACAATTGAAGCTATGAAAATGGAGACTGCACTTAACGCCGAACGAGAAGGAAAAATAAGAAAAATTTATGTAAAAACTGGCAGCCAAATTGACGCTAAAGATCTCCTAGTTGAGATAGAATAAAGGTGATTTCTGCCATCCCTTGATGAAATTCTTCATAGCTAAAAAGACTCAGAATACGGCCGAAGCTCGGTTTCAAAAGTCCAAGCACTCTTAGATTGTCGATACAGTTGCCAGTATACCTCGGCTATTTCGACCGGCTGTAAGATGCCATCTTTGGGTCTAGAATCAAAATCTTCTGGGAACAGTGCCCTCGCATTATCGTTCTCTATCAGCCCATCGATAATAACATGAGAAACATGAATACCTTTGGGACCAATCTCTCTGGCCATGCTTTGTGCCAGAGCACGTAAAGCTTGTTTGCCTCCTGAAAAAGCACAATAACCGCTTTTCCCTCTTATACTGGCTGATGCCCCTGTAAATAAAATGGTACCCCTTTTTCTAGGAAGCATATATTGGAGAACCTCCTTCCCCACAAGAAACCCTCCCAAAGCGCACATTTCCCAAACTTTACGATAAACCCGACTAGTCGTTTCGAGAATAGGGAATTTCACATTTCCTCCTACATTATAAATACATACATCTATAGGGCCTAATTGGTTTTCAACATTCTTTATCAGGTCACTGACTTCCTTTTCATTTCTGGCATCAGAATGAAAACCAATAGCTTCTCCACCAGAACCCCGTATTGATTCAATCAGGCTCGTCAAATCTCCTCTTCTTCGAGAAGCAGCTATTTTTAGTCCACCTTTTGAAAATCTTTTTGCAATAGCAGAACCCAAATAATCTCCGGCTCCGACAACAAGCGCAACAGGCTTCTTTGTACTCATGTCCCCATCATTAATTCGTCGATTATAACTATATGTCTTATTAATTCGATGGTTGAAGACAATCCCAACAAATACAATCTTGCAGATTTTTGTCTAAACACTGTTTCGCAAGGCTTTGACCTTTTTCTAGTTCTGCAGAAGTAAGTTCTCCTACCATCACGTCCCTATTTTGGATAGCAGTTTCATGCCCATTCATAGCAGCAATATTAAACATCATATAAGCTTGAACCTTATCAATTAACCCGTTCAATTCGCCAAAATAAAGAATTGTCCCTAGTCTAAATTGCGATTCAACATGACCTTCCTCTGCGGCCTTTTCGTAAAGCGAAGGCACTAAAAAAGGGTTGTCGCTACTAAGGGATCCATTTTGAAATAAGTACGCTAAATGATGGCAAGCATCAGGCTGATTACTATTATCACATGCAGTGCTATACCATTTGCCGGCTTCATCAAAATTCTGATCTATGCCTTCTCCAAATTCATACATAGTCCCAAGATAGTACTGACCCAAAGGCTGATTTTGGTTTGCAGCCAGAGTAAACCATTTGAATGCCTCTTCATCATTTAATGGAACTCCATCACCACCATCATATAAGACTCCCAGATTAACTTGGGAGCCCGCGAATCCCTGTTCCGCTGCTCGCCGATACCATTGCGCGGCAATTGATTTGTCTTGTTTAACTCCATGTTGTCCATCCGCATAATATAGCCCCAGATCATGTTGAGCCTCGGGCAAATTTAATTCAGCGGCTTTGGTAGTTAGTTCTAAGCCTTTATTGTCATCTTGCGGAACACCCTCACCATGGATATACATGAGCGCTAACCTCCATATACCATTTGGAGAACCTTGATTTGCTGCAAGGGTAAACAACCTGACAGCCTCCTTATCATCCTGAATTACCCCATCACCATCATCATACATAATCCCTAAATTAACTTGAGAGCTTGCATAACCCTGTTCTGAAGCAAAGGTATACCAGCGAGCTGCTTCAGCAGGATCTCTTTGCCCGGTCAATCTTCCTGTATCATAGATAAAACCTAAGTTGTGATGCGAGATTAAAACTCCCTTTTCCGCGGCTTTTTCATACCATTTTACTGCTTCCTGAACATTGACATCTCTATCAATACCATTATCGAAATAGAAACCGATTTGATGAAAAGCCAGAGGAAATCCTTTTTCCGCCGCCTGCTCGTAAAATTTAAAAGCCTCATCACGGTTTTGGTCAAGACCTAATCCATTAAAATACATATAAGCAATATTGTATAATGACCTAGGGTGACCACGCTCAGCCAGCGGCATTAATTCAGCATAGGCAGTTTGATAATCTCCGTCTAAAAGAGCTTGCACCCCTTTATCGTCAATATCCGCCTTAGCTAGAAATGCTGTGGACATAAATAAAATAAAATAAAACAGTAATCTACTCATGAATTTTCTCCAAAAAATAGCAATAAAAAACAGCTCTGACTAAAAAAGCCCTATTTACTCTAAGCGTAAGTCATTTTATATTTAGAGTCACTAATCTAGCACCCAAAAAGATACCTTGTCATGTTTAGTAACTGTAAAAATGGCATTTCTCCTCAAAGAGACCAAAATTTTTCCATTTCAATTCCCTGACCAGTTTGTTTTTTTTAAATACATCACAATATTTTGGATTGAAATAAATAATAAGACAATTGGAATTCGTTTTTTTCAGTTTTGAAACTAGATTCTCTAATCGTGACCTATCAAAAGGATTAAAAAGAAAAACGGTTAAAGACTCGATCGGAAAACTGTAATCTTCTACGTCACAGCATGTCAATTTCACGTTGTGTTGCCCCTTAGAGATATTTTTCTTGCATAAATCTATTAGTTTATCAGATATATCAATACCAATGACTTTTGGAAAACCCAACTCTAAGGCAAGAATAATCGGTCTTCCCAGACCACACCCGATGTCAATAAACGTTGATTTAGGGTTCATGCGCTTTGCCAGCCTTAAAACCTGTCTAAGCTTTCTGTAACCAACAGGCTGATATTTATTGCCAAGATGGCTAGAAACACCTAAATCAACTAACTCAAAGTTTTGTTGAGTACTTACACCCCTTCTCCGATCTTCAAGGGAATCGAAGAAATGCAAGATCGGAACATAAAACTCTTGCTGGATAAATTTTGACAAACCCATCTCTCTAGCTGAACTCACAGCATTCAAACAGAAAAAACCTCTATTTTAATTGATAATTCTTATTTCTTTTCCTGATAATCCTCAGCGTACTCTTTCTCAAATGCATCTTGTATCTGTTTTAACTCTGAAAGGGCGGCTCTTATGTCAGAACTATCAATAACGTTTATTTCCACCCTTTTACCTGCTCGGGAAAGTTTTCTATTTAACTTTCTATGCTCTGTTTTCTTAAAACCTCCCACTTTAAATGTATTTATTGGCCTGACAAAGCCTTTAGGGGTAAAGGTTTTGTGTTCAATAACATCCAATTCCTCCCCTACAAGATTCTGGGTAGTTTCATCTATGACAATTTCTCCAGGCTCTGCCATCCCTTGCAATCGTGCAGCCAAGTTAACTGGGCTACCCAATACAGTATAATCCAATCTTAAATCTGAACCAAAATTTCCTACGGTACAAAAACCGGTGGAGATACCCATTCTTACTGTTAGTCCATTTGTTAAGCCCAATTTTTTCCAGCTTTTCTGAAGTTCCACTACTCGTTTTTGCATTCTTATAGACATTTCAATAGCGCTTAGGGCATCTTCCACATCGCCTTTAGTTTCAGGATCACCAAAGAAGATAAGAATCGCATCACCAATAAATTTATCTATTGTGCCTCCATACTCCAAAGCTATAGCGGACATTTCAGACAAATAAGAATTAACAATAGTAGCTAATCTCTCTGGCTCAGTAGAATCTGTAATATCAGTAAATTTTACAATATCAGAAAAGAAAATAGTGAGATTTTTTCTAGAGTGCTTGGACTCTACCGTTTGCTTGTCCTCAAAAATACTTTGATAGATTTGAGGAGAAAGGTACTTTGCCAACCGCGTAGCTAAATTTTCTAGTTGAAGACTTTTCTCTTTAATTAACTCACTGTCACGCTCCTTTTGAGCGATTAATTTTTCTCTTTCTTTTCTAAGGGCCCACTCGTTCGTTCTATCAACGAACTGACCCTGTACCCCTTTAAGAAAAGAGAAATCGTCATTTCTTGTCTTGGCAGACAGTAAGGAGAACATCCGTTCTTGACCATCAATAATTATCTTAATCTGTGGTATTAAGACAGATCCCTTCTCTTCGATTTGTGATTTAAACTGTAAAACCTGTTCTTCGGAAATACCGAGTTGTTCCAGCACATTTGGAAAATAAGCATTGGTAACATTTCCCAGGATCGGAAAAAATCTCTCAAAATTCTTATTAGTTTTCTGTATTTCGAGCTTTTCATTAGCATAATAGGCAGCAGTTATTGCATTCTCAAAATTAAAGAAGCTTAGATCTACTATTCGTTCTTTGTTAATAAAATCTTCAACGTCCAATATAAAACCTCAATTCAAATTATCGCCTTATGACTAAAGTAACTTCGCTTTTTCCCTAAATTGAACCCCAGATTGTAAATATATAAAGCATTAAATAAGTGAGAATTGTTCCGATAACTATAGCTTTAAAAAATGCTTTTCTTGGGGTTTCATTAACAACAGCTAGTTGGATAGTATTAAACATCTCTAAAAAGCTTTCTACAATTTAGGTCAATATAAAAAATGAGCATGTAACCCTTTTGAAATAATTCATTTCCATGTAGAATTAGCCTAACCAACCAAAGAACAAAATAAACAAGTCGCCCCATAAGCCGTTTTACCTTAAGCCAACAATGTGACATATAACCATTTAATGATTAAATCCTCAAGCAAGTTAAGATAATGAATTATTTAATGTTAACACTTTTCGGAATTTCTATGGCTTCAGGCCAACCACATGAAGTACGTGGAACAATGGTTGATCTAGACACAGGCGAAGTTTTGTTAGTTTTTCCGGAGAAGAAAAAATTAATAGACCTAAACGCGGCTATTTTAGATGTATGGGGAAAAGAAAAAGACTTTGGTACTGGACTGGCTTCCATCACTGGATCAAGTATATCGAATATAAAAACATTTGAGGGCGTGGCAAACCAATCACAAAAAGATTCTATTTCTTGTAGTTCCGATGGCTCTTGCGACGGCGGTGTTTCTTTGGAAAAAAGCACCAACAACAATTATTAATTTTTCTCAATAATCTTGAAATTGATCAGATAACACCCATCTGTATAATGTAGTCGCTTTAACAGGGCTACAAAAAAACTTAGGTTTAGTTGCTTTAAGGACTGAATCTTATCTTGCTTAAAAAAGGAGAAAACCATGACTTTTATAACTAGTCCATTAATGAAATCATTTGTCGGATTTGATAATTTGTTTGATGAATTTGATCGAATATCAAATTTTAAAGACCAATCCTACCCAGCTTATGACATCAAGAAAGTTAGTGACACGGATTATAAGATCTCGCTAGCACTTGCTGGTTTCTCAGAGAACGATATCAATGCTGAAATGAAGGATGGGATATTAACTGTAACGGCCTCTTCAAATGAGGATGATTACGAAGCGAATACCTACATACATCGGGGAATAGCAAAGCGACCGTTCAATAGGCAATTTCGCCTAGCTGAAAATATTGAAGTTATAGATGCAGAATTGACAAATGGTATGCTAATCATTTCTCTGCATAAGAATATTCCCGAAGCTGAGAAACCTAAACAGATTACCATTAGGAATTCAGTAAAATCCTTGTCTAAAAAGGCAGCCTGACTGAAAAGGGCTTTCTCAAGATTAAAAAACAAATTTGTCTATTAAAATTTAAAGGAGGGCAGAGTTGTGCCCTCTTTGCCTTTTTCGCAAAACGTTTTTATACCAAATGGGAGAATGAACTTTGATCAGAAAGTCTGGTCTCGTAAAATTTCTCACATAAGTAAGCAGAAATTTTAATTTATGTAAGCTTGATACAAATGCCAAAAACATCCAAGAGAAATATTACCA
>CACKFK010000045.1 GCA_902599445.1 uncultured Alphaproteobacteria bacterium | reverse complement strand
ATTATGATTCCTCTGCTCTAACCACCTGAGCTACTTCGCCATCCTAAGATTTGGGTTGTAATTTAAGCTCAGACCGAAGTCAAGTTGCCGAAAAAATTATGAGATTAAGCATATTCCTTAATGGCTATAGATATAGCTCCTGTCAGAGCATCACCTATAGGTTCACGCACCGTTTTTTGAAAAACCTCGTCTAGGTGTGGTAAAAAAAGTTTGCCCAACCCCCCTATTAGGCAAAAGGGTTTGGAGGGAGAAAAGCCAGCTGCCAAAAGTGATTTTTCAATATATTGAACTTCCTGAAACACAATTTTTTTAGCGGTTTGATCTCCAGCGGTTAAAGCGGAAAATATGCGTGGGGCGTAAAAGGCGTAATCCTTAGGTTCAAAAACCTTTGCTTTTTCTACTAACTTACTAATATCATTTTGGAACTCTGCCAAAAAATCCTCAGTTAATTTGGTGTGTTTTTCTAAGCCATCATGGCATTTAATAGAAATCCGCATAAGTTCTTTACCTAATTTTGCTCCCGAGCCATCATCACCTAGATTAAAGCCCCATCCACCAGTTAAACTGACTTTTCCCTCCTTTCTCCCGACAAAGACAGAACCAGTACCCAAGGCCCCAATACATCCGTCTGAGGGACCTATGGCGCCCTCTAGTGTTATCTCTCCATCGTTAAGAATAAGATTCTTTGCAAAGGGTAATTCTTGAGTGAGTTCCTTAGCATAATTCCCTAAGTTTGAGCCTGCTAGGCCTAGTACAGCATAACAATTTCTAATTTCTTCTTCTGGAATTTTTGCAAGCTTTAAAGCCACTTTGCATGATTTAATAATATTTTCTCTAGCAGTAACAAAGGAGGTCTCTATATTAGCGGGACCACCCGAAGCTCTGGCTAATATACTACCTTTTTCCGAAGTCAAAATAACTCGGCAACCTGATCCACCACCATCCACTCCAACAAAATATCTCATAAGTTACATTATAATATCTAAACTTTCAGTATTTCAATTACTTGCTATAGGTTTAATGGACTTTAGATACTGAGCAATTTGTTCCAAATCACCTTTAGGAAGTTTTGCTAAATTAGAAATGACTGAAACCATCTGACCTCCAGCGCTATCAAAATCTGGAGTAAACCCGGTCTCAAGATAATTTACTATGTCTAACTCCGTCCAACTTTTAATGCCGGTTTCATGAGGCGTAATATTCATTGCACTCCCTTCATTTAGAAGTACTTTTGCCCCAGATAGATGCTTTGCTTTTTTTAAACCTCCAAGAATGGTTCGTGGGGTATGACATTCCGCACAATGAGCGAGTGTTTTTACTAGGTACTCTCCTCTATTTTGGGTGGCAGCAGTAGAATCCTGAGGATAAAAGTAAAGATGCTTCCATATTCCTACCGAAACACGAAATGAAAAAGGGAAATTAAGTGCATGCGGTTTGTTCACCTTTTCTGATGGCGGAAGACTCATTATGAAATAATAAAGATCTATTAAATCCTGATCTGTCATGCCCTGATAAGAGTTATATGGAAAACTTGGAAAATAGTGGGATCCTTTTGGGCTAATACCGTTCCTAACTGCATTTGCGAATTCATTAATTTTCCATTTACCTATTCCTCTTTCCCTATCTGGTGAAATATTGGGTGAATAAAAAGTACCAAAACTAGTCGCAAGAGACAGCCCTCCCGCGAGTAAGAGTGGCGTTTGAGATTTGTCTGGATCTAAGTGGCAGCTTTCACAGCCGCTCGCATGAAACACCTTTTCTCCGTTGGCTATATCATGGGTGAACGCAGTAATTTTAGTATTGAAAGCAATTTTGTACTTAGGGTTCACTAAAGTGTAGGCTACGCTAAAAAAGGTTGCTGCCAAGAGAACAGTCCCTATAAGGACCTTTCTATGCTTCATTATCATATTTACTTCATTCGATATACCTGATGGCAGCTTTGGCAATTACTAGTAATGTCTGCTAGCAGGGGTTTGAAGTCATCAAGATTCTCGGGCTCAGCCGATACGGCCGCCTCGATATCTGTTAGAAACTTTGCCAAGGCTTTTTCAAAGCCGGACCTATCCGTCCATATTGTTTCTGCCGCCTCTGACATAACTCCAACTTCTGGTTCTTTTGGAAAATAACTGCCATAAGGTGTTGCTGCACTTAACATTTGTTCTAACATAGAGATAGCAACAAAGTCGTCATACTCAGTTTTTCCCTTTGCCATCGGAAAAAGAACTTTTATAGACTCTCTAACCTGCTGCATAGCATTCTGGCGGTTTTTTATATCTTGTTCTGCAGAGCTGATCGGGAGAGAAAATATTGCAGTTATGAATATTGATAATAAAAAAACTTTCATATTAATTCTTTCATTTTTGGGACTATCAAAGATATGGTTCTAATTTTAGAAAAGGCAAGACACGGTTCTAGAGATTTTATTATTGTTGTATCTTTTATTTAGTTATCCACCAGTATGGCTCATATGTCGAGACATTTGACCTGTTACTTTCTGCCGAGTATAATCAAAGTCATGGCCTTTGGGCTTTCGAGCAACAGCGCTCCTTATTCTTTGTCTAAGAAGGATGTCGTTTTTTGAATTTATTCTTAATGCAGATCTGAGATCTGCGTCTTCCTCTTGACCCAAACACATAAATAACTGACCCGTACACGTTAACCTTACTCTGTTACATGACTCACAAAAATTATGAGAGAGAGGAGTTATGAACCCAATTTTTTGGCCTGTTTCCTTCACAGATGAGTAACGAGCTGGTCCTCCAGTAGATATTGAAAGATCCTCTAAGGTCCATCTTTTTTCAAGTTCTCCTCTCAAGTCTTTTAAGGACCAGTACTGGTCTAATCGGTCTTCAACTCCAAAATCTCCCATAGGCATGACTTCTATGAAAGTCAGATCAAAGCCTTCTTCACCACACCACTTAACAAACTGGTGAAGTTCATTTTCGTTGGTTTTCTTTAGAGCCACCGTATTTATCTTTACAGCTAACCCGGCAGATTTTGCCGCTTGAACACCCTCTAATACTTGATCCAACCTGCCCCAGCGAGTTATTTCCTTAAATTTCTCTGGGTTTAGAGTATCTAAGGATATGTTAACTCTCTTTATCCCAAGATCAGAGAGCGGTTTTGCAAATTTTACTAACTGACTTCCATTTGTTGTAAGCGTAAGCTCTGATAAAGCTCCCGAAATAAGGTGCCTCGAAATTCCCTCAAAAAAAGTGAGGATGTTTCTTCTTACAAGTGGTTCTCCCCCGGTAATGCGTATTTTTTTTATCCCCATTTCAACAAATACTGAGCAAACTTTATCTAGTTCTTCTAGGGTCAATAAATCTTTCTTTGGCAGAAATTGCATTTTTTCCGACATGCAATATACGCACCGGAAGTCACACCTGTCAGTGACTGAAACTCTCAAATAGGAAATGGTCCTGTCGAAGGGATCAATAAGTGGCGACGGCTTCCTCATGATCTTTACCTAACTTTACGATCTTGTTACTTTTCATCTTTTACTACTGTTTGGCCCAATTATCAATCAGCTTAGTTATATTCCTATATTCATTTTTTATATTTATTTATCTGCCTAGCTCTACCAAGTGCAAGCGTATCTTTTCCAACCTCATCTGTTATAGTAGAGCCTGCTGCTATCACAGCTCTATCACCAATTTTTAATGGAGCAACAAGAGAAGCATTAGATCCTATAAATGAATTTTTTCCAACCGCTATTCTGTATTTTGAAACCCCATCATAATTACAAAATATTGTACCAGCTCCAACATTTGTATCCTCTCCAATCGAGGCATCTCCTATATAGGATAAATGGCTAGCTTTAGCATTTTTATATAATTTTGACTTTTTTATCTCCACAAAATTACCTACCTTAACTCCCTCATCCAATATTGTTTCTGGACGGATTCGAGCAAACGGCCCGATAGTGACTTTAGATTTTACTAAACAGCCTTCGAGGTAGGAAAATGATCTTATTTTTACATTATCCTTAAGGCCCACTCCAGGCCCAAAAATAACATTTGGTTCCACGACTGTATCAATCCCCAATTCTGTATCAAATGAGAAAAAAACTGTATCAGGGGCTACTAAAGTTACACCCTTCTCTAAAGCTTCAAGTCTTTTTGAAGTCTGAAAGTACTCCTCAGCCTTGGCCAAGTCTAACCTATTATTAATTCCTTGAGCTTCATTCTCGGGACAACGTGTAGCTCTAACAACCAAATTCTTTTCATTTGCCATTTTTACAAGGTCTGTTAAATAAAATTCCCCTGCAGCATTTTTATTAGAGACATTTTTCAACAAAGTATAGACTGTTTTCCTTTCGGCTATCATAATTCCTGAATTACAAAATGTGACATTACTTTCTTCACGTGTAGCATCTTTAGCTTCCACGATCTTTTTCAGACCACCATTAGAATCAAGGACCATGCGCCCGTAACCTTTAGGGTTTTGTGACTCAAATCCAAGCACCACTAGGTCTACCCCAGTATTTTTTAATTTTAAAAGCTCTTTTATCGATTTTTCTGAGATTAAAGGACAATCACCATACAAGATTAAGAGGTTTTCGTTAAGTAAGAATACGGCAAATATTACTACAAAGATTGGATATGTATATAAACCGACTGCCATCTGGGCAAAAGTGAGTGTAGGTGCAGCACAAAAAAAACAAAACATGCACAATATTAAAAATACTGTCCTGAAGGCTACCTTTGGAAGATTCATAGGTTTTAGGACAGTGAGTTTAATACTCAGAATTAATGGAACCAATAATAGTAATAAAAAATTACAACCCGATCTCAATGTCTGGAACTGCCAGAAAGATGTCCCCTCAGCAGAAAATTTGACTAAGCAATCCTGAAAAGAAAGAAGAACCCCCCCTGTCATTAAAAAGACTATGCTCTGATATTGTATATTTTCTTTCAGACTTTTGATACTAACCTCAAATTAGAAACTGTACCCGGCTCTTAATTGAAATGTTGCCTAGCCAGTAAGCTGTATCAGGTTAGGTTACCTTGTTCCAATTTATTCTTAGCTTCTTGGATATTTTTATCCGCTTCTTCAAGCCACCCAACTCTTAACTCCGGAACCGAAGAAATCAGTAAATCAGTGTATGGGTGTGATGGAGGGGAAAGAACCTTATGAACCGTTCCAGTTTCTGCAATGATACCCTTATACATGACTGCTATGGTATCGGCAAATGCTGAAACTGTGGATAGGTCATGACTGATGAAGACAAAAGAAACTCCTAAATTTTTCCTCAATCCCCTAAGAAGCTCAATAACGTTGGCTCCTACTATACTATCTAGAGCCGAGGTAACTTCATCGCACAGAAGAACCTCAGGTTCAGCAGCTAAAGCTCTTGCTAAATTGATCCTCTGCTTTTGCCCCCCTGAGAGCTCGTGTGGAAATCTGGTATAAAATTCTTTTGGCAATTCTACCATTTCTAGTAATTCCAAAACTCTATCTTTTCTTTTGGATCCATACATATCTAGATAAAATTCTAGAGGTCTGCCAAGAATATTTCCGATCGTTTGCTTAGGATTTATTGCGGTATCAGCCATTTGATAAACAAACTGAATCTTTCTTAATTCTGATCTAGGTCGATCTTCTAACCTCGGCTGCAACTTCTGATTATCCAAAAGAATATCTCCCTTAAAGGAAGGGAGAAGTCCTGCAATAACCCTTGCCAGCGTAGACTTACCAGAACCTGATTCTCCAATAATACCTAATACCTCACCCCTAGCTAATTGTAGATTAATATCTTTAAGAATTACTTCCTTTGGATTAGACATAACATCTCCACCATAACCAGCTGACACCCCATTTATTTCAATTACGTTGTCAGGGAGTACATTTTCTTTAGCTTTTTTCCCTGCCGCTGGCAGGGGACGAACAGCCTGCATTAAACGTCTTGTATAGGGATGTCTTGGCTTTGAAATAACTGCATTTGCAGAACCTTTTTCTTGAATATCTCCATTATAAAGAACCACGATTCTGTCAGCAATCTGGGCAACTACTGCCAAATCATGCGTAACATAAATAGCTGCGGCACCTCTTTCTCTGATAACTTTCTTGAAAGCTTTAAGAACCTCTATCTGAGTTGTAACATCCAAAGCCGTTGTGGGTTCATCCAAAACTAATAATGATGGTTCACCACACAGCGCCATGGCAGCCATCAACCGCTGCAGCTGGCCCCCGGATACCTGATGAGGATATCGCGTACCTATATTATCTGGATCTGGTAAATCTAGTGCTCCATAAAGACCTTTAGCAAAACTATCTGCTTCAGGTTGTGTTTTGGATCCATGAATTACGGCAGATTCTGTTACCTGTTCATTTATTTTGAGTGCCGGATTAAATGTTGCAATAGCACTTTGAGCTAGATAAGCAACTTTCTCACCCCGGATCTGTCTTAATTCCTCTATATTCATTGCAGATAAATCTTGATCAAATAGTAAAGTACTACCCCCACTAATCTTAAGTCCCGGTTTACAATACCCAAGGGCAGAAAGTGCAATGGTAGTTTTCCCCGAGCCAGATTCACCTATTAGTGCCACCACTTCGCCTTCACGGACTTGAAAATTCACTTCTTTTACTATTGGTAATTCGCTCCCATCATCCCGCACAGCATTGATACAGAGATTGCTCGCTTCAAATACTACTTTTTTTTCCACAGATCTAAAGCCTTCCTGACAATTTCCCACCCGCGTGTGCAGAAATGTCGTCTACTATCAGGTTTATGCCTACAGTCAAAGAAGCTATGGCAATTGCTGGGGCTAAAATTGGAACAACGGATTCTCCATACTGAAGTGCACCAAGGTTTTCACGGACCATTGAACCCCAATCTGCCATTGGAGGTTGCACACCAAGTCCCAGAAAACTAAGACTGGAAACAAATAATATTACATAAATAAATCTCAACCCAAAATCTGAAATCAAGGGCATCGCAGCGTTTGGCCATATCTCCTTAAAAATGATCCATCGGTAGCCTTCACCCCTAACTTTTGCTGCCTCAACAAAATCCATTACCATTATTTCCATTCCTAAAGCCCGCGAAAGCCTGAATACCACTGGGGAGAAAATTGCACCTGCAGTGATTATCAATACTGTGATTGAGGAGCCCAAAGCTGCTACAACAACCAGACCAAACATAATAGTTGGAATAGCCAACATAATATTAAAAAATTGGGTCAATGCTAAATCAATTCTAGCCCCCGCTATAGAGGACCCAATACCCAATGTAACCCCAATAATATACGCTATAATGACCCCGGCAAGAGAAATACCTATTGTCCTACCTGCACCATACATTACCCTCGACAATATATCTCGATCATCTACATCTGTCCCTAACCAGGCACCAGGTCTCGGTTTTTGGAACTCTGAATAATCATCTGGGAATGGTAAGTCATTTTCTTCAAACGGTGCCAGAAATTGGCCAAAAAGAGCAACAAACATCCAAAAAACCATAACTACAACACCTATTTTCCCAGTAATTGATAACCGGAATTTACCACTTGGCGGAGCATCCTGAAGTTCATCAAAACTTACCTCCGCACTAAAAGGAGCTACGTAGTGTTCATCTTCATTTTTTTTCAATTTACTCATTTAGGATGCCTCAAACGGGGATTTGATAGTATTGACGATAAATCAGCTATCAGCATTAAAATCACGTAAGTAGCACAAAATATCATTCCCAAAGTTTGTATAAGTATATAGTCTCTAGTTTGCACTCCTTGCACAATAAGTGTCGCCAAACCTGAATAGCCAAAGTATACCTCAATCACAATTACTCCTGTAACCACATAAGCTAAATTAATAGCTATCACATTTACTATAGGGCCTATGGCATTTAAAAGGGCATGCCTCATGACTACCCGTCTTCTTGGGATACCTTTCAAAATGGCCATTTCAATGTAAGGGGAACTCATGACATTTAATACTGCTGCCCTGGTCATCCTGATAAGTTGTGCAGCTATCACCAAACAAAGAGTGGTAATTGGCAAGATAAAGTGGGTAATTAGTTCAACTAAATTTTTGTCTTCAATCGAACCAACAACAACAGCATTCCCAATTCCCAAGAAAAAAACTACAAATAAAACCATTAGTGTTGCTGTAAAAAATTCCGGTGCTGCTACTAAGGTTACAGATCCTAAAGTTAGAATTCGATCATAAAGTGTGCCTGGAAACATGGCTGCTATTATTCCCAAGCCTACAGAAATAGGAACACCTATCATTGCGGTTAAAGAACTCACAATTAGAGTATTTTCATATCGGTCCGATATTAATTGAGCAATCGTCACATTTCCGCTGGCTAAGGAGGTTCCAAACTCTCCTTGAACGAAATTAAATAACCATCTGAAATACTGTTGATAAAGAGGTAAATTTAAACCTAATTCCTCTCTAAGAGCTCTTAAAGAATCTTCGGTTGAAGCCTGTCCCAGTCTAATCTGAGCAGCATCACCCGGTAACAAATTTGTCCCAATAAATATAACAATTGATACCCCCAAAGTAGTTAGGAGGCCGGCCCCAATTTTCTTCATCAATATAGGAAACATTTAAAATATTCCAAAGTATATTAGAGAATAACTTTTTTATTATCTTATTTATTCATTTAGAAAAAAATAGGGGGCAAGAAA
>CACKFK010000044.1 GCA_902599445.1 uncultured Alphaproteobacteria bacterium | reverse complement strand
TTCAATCCAAGGATTTCCTGGAAAATCAAAAATATCATCTCAATTTATTGCAAAAGATGCATCAAATTGAAGAAAGGGCAGCTGAGAAGTCAGCTCAAAGAAAAGAAATATTTGAAAAGAGAAACCAGCTGTCCCCTCGAGACCGTTTGGGGGCACTCTTAGATCCAGGTATGCCTTTTTTACACATGTATAATATGGCTGGTTATCTAGTAGAAGATCCCAGTCCAGAGACGTCAATCGCAGGTGCTAATGTAATTACTGGAATCGGATATGTTTCCGGACGCAAATCCTATCACAAGAGCACGGCCACCCCAAGACATAGAACGCACACACGGTTCAAATAGATCCCCGCCGACGGGGTCATAAAGCACATCGATGCCATTATTTCCAACGATAGCTTTAATCTGATCTCTCAGATTTCTTGTTCCATAATTAATTGAATGATCTGCACCTGCTTTTTTAGCAGCTTCGAGTTTCTCTTCATTACTTGCAGCAGCTATAACTTCTGCACCCATAAGTTTTCCAATTTCTACCGCTGTAATTCCTACGCCACCACCGGCACCTAAAACCAAAAGCTTTTCCCCTTCTTTGAGTTGTCCTCTCTGCTTTAAAGCATACATCGAAGTTCCATAAGTCATGGTAAATCCAGCTGCAGTAACTCCATCCATTTCAGGAGGACGCCTTAACAGTGCCCCGGCTTCTATGACTACATACTCGGCAAATCCACCGAATAATGTCATTGCCATTACACTATCGCCAATAGAAAAATCCTTCACACCCTCACCTAACTCATCTATTATCCCTGCTACTTCTCCACCTGGAGAAAACGGTAAATCGGGTTTATATTGATACTTATTTTCAATGATTAACGTATCTGGGAAATTCACCCCACATGCTTCAACTTTTATTCTTACTTGGCCTTTAGAAGGTTTTGGAACCGGAATGTCTTTAATTTCAAGTTTGTCAGGTGGTCCAAATTCTGTACATAAAACAGCTCGCATTAGAATTAATACTCCTTTTGTGAAACAATATTTCTTACTCAGTAGGTTTCTTAACTATTAGAAAACACCTATTATGGTGCTAACATATCATGTTAGTATAATCCAACTTCAATTCGAAAAAATAGAGTCAAAAAATGGAAAGTCCAGTCAATCTTGAAATCATTCAAAATATAGCGATTTTAACAATTCGTAATCCCCCAGTTAACGCTCTAAGTCATGCAGTTCGGCTTAATATCATGAGTGCTTTGAATAATGCAGAAAGGAATGAATCTATTTCGGCTATTATAGTCATGGGTGAAGGAAATACCTTTCCCGCTGGAGCAGATATTACTGAATTTGGCCTGCCGCCAAAGAGTCCTCTCTTGCCAATAGTTTGTGATAGAATAGAGCAATTTAACAAGCCAGTTATATGTGCAATGCATGGAACCCCACTGGGTGGAGGGTTAGAAATTGCTCTTTCATGTCATTATCGCCTTGCACACCCTCAAACAAAACTTGGCCTTCCTGAGGTGCACCTAGGTCTTATACCAGGCGCTGGTGGAACGCAGCGCCTGCCTCGTCTTATTGGACTACCAGAGGCTTTTAAGATTGCAGCCAGTGGGGTACCCATAAGTGCCAGAAAAGCTGCAGAAATTGGGCTAATCAATGAAATTATTGAAGATATCAAGGATGAATCCATTATTTTTACTAATAAAGTGGTAAGCCTTAATAAGAAAATTTCTAGAACCTGTGATATTACAAGGCATTTAAAAGAATCCCCCCACACTAATCGTGAAATGTCTGAGCTCAGGGCATCCTTCGCAAAATCGCATCGCGGTCAGGTTGCACCGGGAAAAATTGCTGATTGCATAGAAGCTACTTTGGAGATGCCTTTTGACAAGGGTCAGGTCCTAGAAAGAGCAACTTTTGCAGAGTTACTTTTAACTGATCAAAGTAATGGCCTCATTCATGCTTTTTTTGCAGAAAGAAAAAGTTCAAAAATACCTGAAGCTTCCAGAACAACCCCACGTCCTTTAAACAAAATAGGCGTTGTCGGGGGTGGAACTATGGGATCAGGGATAGCCATAGCTGCACTCAATGCAGGAATACCAGTAACTATGATTGAACAAGATACAGAAAGCATAAAAAAGGGCCAACATAATGTGGAAAAAGTATACAAAAGAGATATAGAAAAGGGTCGATTATCTGAATCTGTGGTTAATGATATTCTTGCACAATTCAACACCTCAACTGATTTTGATTCCTTATCGCAAGTGGATATGGTCATCGAAGCTGTTTTCGAAGAAATGCCGGTTAAGCAGAAAGTCTTCCAAATATTAAACCAAGTTATAAAACCTGGCGGGATTTTGGCTTCCAATACCTCTTATCTTGATATTAATGAAATAGCTGCCGTGACCTCCAGACCCTCCGATGTCATTGGCTTACATTTTTTCTCGCCAGCGAATATCATGCGTTTATTAGAAATTGTTGTTCCAAAAAAAGTTTCTGATGATGTAGTGGCGACGGGATTTTCCTTAGCTAAAAAAATGAGAAAAATACCTGTAAGAGCAGGAGTCTGCGATGGCTTTATTGGGAATAGAATTTTAAATAATTATGGCGATTGCGCAGCATTCATGATGGAAGATGGCGCCACCCCATATGAAATCGACAAAGCAATATTTGATTTTGGGTACCCTATGGGCCCCCACCAAATGTTTGATCTGGCAGGTGGTGACATTGGGTGGGCAACCAGAAAACGTCTAGAGCCTTTTAGGGACCCACAAAGCCGTTATGTTCATATTGCTGATAAACTATGTGAAAATGGATGGTTTGGTCAAAAAACGGGACGCGGTTTTTATCGATATGACACAGGAAATAAACGAGGGAATGAAGACCCAGCAGTGTTGGAAATTATAGAACAAGAACGCCAAAGAAAAGGGGTAATTCCTAAGACTTTTTCGCACGAGGAAATAATTCAACGTTATATGGCTGCCATGATTAATGAGGCTGCAGAAGTCGTGCGTGAAGGAATTGCCCTAAGACCCTCTGATGTAGATGTTACAAAGCTCTTCGGATATGGTTTCCCGAGATATCGTGGAGGCCCAATGAAGTACGCGGATACTTATGGGCTTGATAAAATACTTGCAGATTTACAAGAATTTGCAAAAGAAGATCCCCTTTTCTGGACACCTTCCAAGCTTATTGTAGAATTAGTTAAAAAGGGTCATAACTTTGATAGCTTAAACAAATAAATATTTTACTTGTTAAACTTGACTTAGCCCCAGAAGTTATCGTGGGTTAAAGTTGCAATATCCACAGATTTCAGAACACTTGCCAATGTTAATTCTGTATTAAAGTTGGCTTCAGACGCACTTCCTTCTTCGTAAAGAACCATCGCGACATCTTGTGCGGACCCTGACCCGCCATCTGTAAACAACAATAGTTTGCTTTCATTTATATCCCCTTGGGTTACCTGAGCACCAGAAGCGCCTGACAACAAACCCTTTCCTCCTCCAGATCCATCATTGGCGTTTTCTAAAGAAGTTTCTATTGCACCCAATATTATTGAACTAGATATACCTGCTCCCGTAAAATCAATTGCTGTTCCGCCTGCCTGACCCGTTGATGTTACGGCTGTAGTAAAACCTACCACCAAATGGGTAATATCAAGGCTTGCATTCTTCGCATTAGAAACAAAATCAGCCGATAACAAATCATCATTGGAATCTGAACCCGTGGTTACATTAGCAGAACTTTCAACATCGCTAAGATTACCGATATATTTAAGAATATCACCGTTGCTAGCACCTGCATTAAATTGATTTATTATATCCATTCCTGTTAATGAAGAGGCCTTGCTGAAAATAATAACGTCAGATGCATTATCAGAGCTACCTAAAGAAATTGTATCTTTTCCATCTGCTCCAGTTATGATGTCTGCTCCTGCAGCCCCATTAATTGTATCATCTCCAGAGCCAGCTGTGATCGTATCCCCCTGAGCGCCACCTGTAATGTTTAAGCCCTCTGTCTGACCAGTAAGGTCAACTACTGTTGCGGTAGAAGCAAGAGTTATTGCATTGATGTTTTGTAAATTAGCGTCCGTAGCAAATGCATGTGAACCACTGGATAGAGTTAAAGTATCCGTACCTGATCCACCATCAATAGTATCACCGTTACCCTGGCCGGCAGCGGAAACAGTTATAATATCATCACCGGCACCAGCAGCTATTGTATCATTACCACCCCTACCATCAATGGTGTCATCGCCACTTCCTCCATTAATAATGTCATTATTACCATTGCCTTTTAAGGTGTCATCTCCTGATAACCCAGTTAATGAATAAGCTCCGGTTGTTGAACTTCCTACATCGATAGTACCGCCAGCCACTTTAGTTGTGAGATTAGCTATTCCTGAATTTGCTGTACTTCCATCAGCAGTAAAACTAGTAATGTTAGTTGCATTGGCAATAGCTCCATTACTGACAATTAGAACGTCGGTATCGCCACCGGAAGTTCCACCCAAATCAGTAATAGTGTCAGTGCCACCATCTGCCTTAAAGGTATCATTACCTGCTCCTCCAGTCATTTCATCATTATCTGCCCCGCCTGATAATACATCATTTCCACCGTTACCGCTAAGGGCATCAGCATTTGCCCCTCCAGAAATAATGTCTGCACCACTACCACCAGTTAGCGTGTCAACACCACCCTGGCCATTGATCTTATAATCTCCAGAGGCAGCAGTCATATTGATAGTTCCACCGCCTGTTTGCGTGGTGAGATTAACAGTACCACTGGAGTTACTTGTGCCACCACCAGCCGTAAAAGAAACAATATTTGTGGCAGTTGCCTCAGCACCACTGCTCACAACAAGAACATCACTATCTCCCCCTGAAGCACCCCCCAAATCAGTAATGATGTCAGACCCAACATCAACCTTGAATGTGTCTGCTCCAGCATTACCCGTCATGGTGTCATTTCCTGCTTTTCCTTGCAGCGTATCATCACCACCATTACCGGTAAGAGTATCCACTTGCGCACTGCCTGTTAATGTATCCCCTGAGCCAGCTCCTCTAATGTCATAAGTACCTGAGCCTGCATTTGTCATATCAATAGTGCTTGCTCCACTTGCGGCATTTAAAATAAACGTTCCGGCATTTGTAGTTCCAGAGTTCGCAGCAAAATTAGAAACATTATTTGCCGTAGCCTTTGCTGAAGCATCCGTTACCTTAACTTGATCACCCGTCGCCAAATCTGTGATCACATCATCCCCAGAATCTACCGTAAAAACATCATTCCCCGTGCCGCCGGTCAGATTGTCGTTACCAGCACCGCCATTAATAGTATCGTTTTGGGCCCCACCATTGATAATATCTGCTCCACCAGCACCTGTAATAATATCTACACCATCTGAACCTGTTATATTATCAATCTGGGCATCGCCCTGTATAGTAAATCCCTCAGTCTGACCACCAAGATTAACCGTAGAACCACTAGTTGCATCCGTCTTCACAACTTCAATTGTTGCTATCTTCCCGTCAGTTGAAAACGTATGGGCCCCAGCTGATAACTGTATCGTATCAGTGCTTCCGCCATTGCCAACAAAAGTATCAGAATTTCCTTCTCCCGCAGCAGCAATCTTAAACGTATCGTTACCACCGTCACCTGTTAGTGTATCGGTTCCCGCTCCACCTGTTAGTGTATAGGCTGGAGTACCAGTATTATCTGCTCCTGAAACATCAATATCACCACCAGTGCTTTTTGCTTTTAATTCAAATGTCCCACCGGAATTAGAAGTACCACTGTTAGCAGTAAAAGCAACAACATCCTCGGCTACTACCGAGCCTCCTGTGATAACAACACTATCTCCGGTAGCAAGGTCCTTAATAGTGTCTGAACCTGCACTTATATTAAAGGTATCATTATTGTTACCGCCATGCAGCTCATCATCACCAGCACCACCAGTTAGGACATCATCACCATCGTTACCCTTAAGAGTATCATTGGCATTATTACCTAGGATAATATCATTACCTGCTCCACCTGTTAGAGTGTCTTGGCCAGTTCCTCCAACTAATTTAAAGGCTTTCGAACTTCCTGTAGCACTAGCTACAGAAATAGTGACGTTGGAACCATCAGCAGCAGTTAAAACTGCCTTCGTAGCATCTGTAGAATTATTCTGAGTAGCCGTTGTTGCTGTAAAGCCCTTAATACCAGTAGCATTTAAAGTTGCCCCGGAGGCGATTACTACCACATCACTCTCGTTACCGGCAGCGCCACCTAGATCCGTAACCGTATCCGTACCTGAATCTACTGTGATGATATCATTACCTGAACCACCCGTGATAATATCATCTCCCGCACCACCCGTGATTGTATCAATTGCACCACCTCCAACAATAGTATCAGCAGCACCTCCACCTGTTATAATATCTGCACCTGCTCCACCTTTTAGCGTATCGCCACCATCACCACCGACTATCTTGAAGGCTTTTGAACTACCTGCAGCTAGAGTCATATCTATTGTTCGAGCTCCACCATCTTTTGCATTTAAAACAGCATTATTTGCATCTGTAGAATTATTTTGAGTAGCATTAGTGGCGGTAAAGCCAATTATATTATTGGCTGTGAGAGTTGCTCCTGCACTAACAACTACAATATCACTGTCCGTACCGGCACCACCCAAATCTGTTACAACATCTGAACCAGAAGTGATCTTAAAGGTATCATTGCCGGCATTCCCAGTAATAATGTCCGCCCCGGCACCTCCATCTAAAACATCAGCAGCACCATTACCAGTTATGATGTCATTTCCGGAACCTCCTGTAATTATATCTGCACTTGCCCCACCACGAAGATCAAACAGGCCTGACCCCGCATTGGTCATAGTAATGGTACTACCACCACTATGAGCATTAAGAATGGCTGTAGCAGCATTACTAGTTCCACTATCTGCAACAAAATTTCCTGTCAAATTAGCCGTTGCAGTACCACCGGTAACAACTAAATCATCACCATCTGTTAAATCTGTAATGGTGTCAGAACCTGCAGAAACCGTAAAGGTATCATCAGCAGCACCACCAGTTAGATTATCATCTCCAACACCACCATTAATAATGTCAGCCCCACCTTCACCCGAAATAATATCATTACCACTTCCGCCAGTGATGTTATCAGCAGCACCAGCACCAGTTATCGTAAAAGCTTCAGCCTGACCTGCTAGGCTAACAGTAGATCCTCCACTATCAGCTAGAATGTTCTCTATTGTAACCACTTTATTATCTGTTGTGAGGGCATGCGCTCCGGAGGAGAGTACAATAGTATCTGTTCCGGCACCACCAACAAATTTATCCGTATTTCCTTTTGCTGCAGCATTGATTTTAAATGTATCATTTCCACCGTCACCAGTTAATTCATCCACACCGTTACCACCAATGAGGGTATAACCATTGCTAGCGCCATCAGCGGAAGACAAATCAATCGTTCCACCACCACTTACTGCGGTAAATTCGGCTGTTCCTGCTACAATTTTTGTCCCAGAAGTGGCAACAAAAGCACTTATACCGGTAGCTTGAGCTTTAGCGTTATTAGTAACAACTAGGATATCACCAGTAGCAAGATCTGTTATTGTGTCAGTACCACCATCAACATTAAAGGTATCGTTTTGCGTATTTCCTGTAAGGGAATCATCTCCGGCACCACCAGTAATGATATCAGTACCAGCACCACCAGTAATGATGTCATTTCCATTGCCCCCTGTTATATTATCACCTGCACTACCCCCATCAACCTTGAGAACTTCCGTCTGGCCCGTAAGATCAACAGTTGTTGCAGAACTCGCATGACCTTTAACAGTTTCAACATTAAGAAGTTTAGCATCTGTTGTAAAAGAATGGGATCCTGCGGATAGTTGTAGAACGTCCGATGTGCCTGCGCCACCATCCAGAGTGTCTCCATTACCTTGGCCAGCAGTATTTATTGTTATTGTATCAACGCCACTACCACCTTTGACATTATCCGTACCAGCCCCTACTTCAATCGTGAAATTTTCTGTCTGGTTTGTTAAATCTAACTGTGAACCAGAAGAGTTTGTTTTTATTGTTTGAATATTAGCTAATTTACTGTCGTTGGTTAAAGTATGAACACCGGTTGAAAGCTCTAAGGTATTGGCTCCACCCTTTCCATCCACAGTATCAGAATTGCCTTCCCCGGTGAGGTTTATTTTAAATGTATCATTGCCACTACCGCCTTTTAATGTATCTGTATTCGCCCCACCCGAAATAATATAATTTCCTGAACCTGAGTTTGTCATATCTATGGTACCACCGCCTGCTGCAGCATTTAAATTGGCTGTGCCAGCATTTGAACTCGATGATGTTGCCACGAAATTTGTTATTCCATTTGCCGTCAGGGTGCCGCTACCACCTACCTGAATAACATCATTTCCAGAAAGATCTGAAATCTGATCTGTACCTGCATTGATTATAAAGGTATCATTTCCGGTTCCACCAGAAAGAGTATCATCTCCTGCTTCACCGTTAATAATATCGTCTCCAATTCCGCCAGAAATAGAATCGTTAGCGCCACCACCTTTAAGAGTATCTGCTGCTTTTCCACCCGTGATGTTGTCTACCCCGTTACCACCATTTATCGTGTAGGCTCCAGCGGCCGAAAGAGCCATATTGATGGTACTACCTGAACTATGAGAATTAATAGTTGCCGTTCCAGCATTTGTCGTATCCCCATCAGCTGTAAAATCTGCCACATTATTAGCTACTACCGTACCACCGGTTATAACTAAGTCGTCACCCGTTGCGAGGTCGCTAATTGTATCATTACCTGCACTAATATTGAAAGTGTCATTACCACTGCCACCCGTGAGAGCATCATCGTCAGCACCGCCAGTAATTGTATCATTCCCAGTACCAGCAGAAATAATATCATT
>CACKFK010000043.1 GCA_902599445.1 uncultured Alphaproteobacteria bacterium | reverse complement strand
ACGCCCATAGCCAAAGGACGTCCAGGTTTGACCGCTATGCGCCACTCAAATAACGTTCCTTCCTCTTTAATGAGCTTAGATAAGTAATCTGCGCATCCGGCTGAAGCTCCTCCAGTAGTTAGCAATACGTCACAATTTTCTGAAGCCATGTTGAGTTTTTGTCTAATTTTACCAATATCATCAATTTCCAGTCCTACATCAATTACATCGCACCCCCATTTGTTAATCAAAGAACTTAACATTGGTCGATTAGAGTCAAAAATCATTGCTTCATCCAAATCATTCTTAGTGCTCGAAGAAGGCTCTAAAACTTCATTTCCAGTAGACAAAACTCCCACTCTTAGAGGTTCATAAACCTCAACATTCTTAACTCCTGTAGCGATTAGTAATGCAAGATCCTGAGGTCGTAATCGGTGACCCTTATCGAATAATAAATCTCCTCCTAACACGTCTTCACCAGCTAATCTGACGTTACTACCAGTCTTTAACTTACCAGAGAAAGTCAATTTTCTATTATCTAACGTTACATCTTCATTCAGTACAACAGTGTCAACCCCAGTAGGCAGTGATGCCCCAGTCATAATTTCAATAGCATGAAACTGGGGTACTCGGCCGATAAAGGGAGCACCCGCGAAGGCTGTTTCAGACATTAAAGAGAATTCATTAAGGCCTTCATTTGTGGATCCGCTAAAACCATAACCATCTACGGCTGAGTTAGAAAAACTTGGGTTTGATACTTCGGCGTGAATTGACTGTGATAAAGTATGCCCCTCAGACGCGAGCGTAGAAATTGTCATCGGCTCGCATACAGTGTGAAGGTTTTCTTTTAATGTTCTTAAGGCTGTGTCGACGGGACACCAATTGACCCCTTTTGGTAAAGCAAAACAGTTATTCTTGATTTTTGCCTTAATATTCATTTAATTCCAACCTGTTTGAGAATGAAATCAGCAATTTTTGAGACTTCGTTTATATTAAAAACCGGGAGTCCTTTGTTGGTCCGCATGCCATCAGTCGCTAAGGCTACAATGGTTTTATCTTCCTCAAAAAGTGGGGATTTCTTGTTTTCCAACCTGATCACTTCCAATTTTTGATGCTTCCCATACTTAAAACCTTCCACTAAGATTAAGTCAACTTCTCCCAATTTATTCACTAGGAAATCAAAATCCGGTTCCGATTCTTCTTTAATTTCATGAATAATTGCCCATCTATTGCTTGAAGAAAGTAAAACTTCCGAGGCCCCCGCCATTCTGTGTCTATAACTGTCAGTACCCTTGTGATCTATATCAAAAGAATGGTGTGCATGTTTTACTGTAGACACTTTGTATCCTCTCTTTGTAATGTCAGAAACTAGTCTCTCAACAAGTGTGGTCTTCCCTGAATTCTTCCAACCGACAATCCCAAATAATCCTGCTGCGTTCATCTTAAACCATTCGTTAATTTATCCTCCGCATCAATTAAATCCTGCGGAGTGTTAATGTTGAAAAAAGGATCTTCCCCTGGCTTCTTAGTTTTAAATTCTACATAACTTAATTCATGCCTTTCAGCCCACCTTATTATTTTTCTGGTACCCGCCAATAATTCCTTCCTGAGATCTTCTCGTAGATTTACATTCCATAAACTAAATGTCGGATGCACTCTAACTTCTCCAGTTATGGGATCCCGCGCAGAAGCCATTGTTATTTGGCTATTTTCTCTCTCAGCAAAAGCCGCAAGTCTTTCCACCAAATCGTCAGGCAAAAAGGGCGTGTCAGCTGCCAAAGTAATTATAGCCTCATAGTTATTCTTGAAAGCCCAATCCATGCCAGCCAATACTCCTGCTAAAGGACCCACAAAGCCATCAATACTATCGGCAATCAATGAATATGGATACTTAGGGAATCTAGAATGATCCCCATTAATATTAATTGCTAAAGCTGAAACCTGAGGTTCAATCTTGTCTATAACTCTTGCTAGAATAGTTTTGTTACCCAGGTTTATTAATCCTTTATCTCCTCCTCCCATTCTTCTTGAAAGGCCGCCAGCTAATATTACTCCAGGTAACCTAGTCATTTCGATCCTATCAATTTCATTAGACCGCTAAACATTTTTTTGTTTCAAGTCAGCATCATATACCAAGCGACTCACACCACTGAGACATGTAAACCTATTCCCTCTGAGGCGACCAATAAGAGTCATGTTCGTTGCTTTAGCCAATTCCACTCCCCAAGCCGTGAATCCCGACCGGGATACTAGAACTGGAATTCCCATATTGGCGCATTTAACAACCATTTCAGATGTTAGCCGACCAGTAGTGTAAAGAATTTTGTCTTCAGCAATTGATTTATTGCGTAACATCCAACCAGCGACCTTATCAACAGCATTATGTCTACCGACATCCTCCATATACACGAGTGCTCTATCCTGTTTACACAGTACTGTGCCATGTATCGCCCCTACTTCAAGATATAAGCTTTTTATCTGATTAATTTCACTCGACAAAGCATAAAGCCATGACGTACGAATCTCACAAGGTGGTAGTTTAACGTCTTCGATACTTTCCATCATATCGCCAAAAACGGTCCCAACAGCACAACCACTTGTACGAATTTTTTTCTTTAACTTCTGTTCATAATTTGTTTCAGTTTTTGTTCGTACGACGACAGCCTTAACATCTTCATCATAGTCAATACCAGTAATTTCATCTTCTAATTTTAGCAAGTTTTGATTTCTTAAAAAACCTAAGGCTAAATATTCTGGATAATCACCGATAGTCATCGCCGTCACTATTTCTTGAGAATTCAAAAAAATAGATAATGGTCTTTCTTCTATCACATTAAAATCACTAACTTTTCCCTGTTGATCATGCCCTGATATCGTTGAAACAAGACTTCTATCTGCTAAGTTGGGCCACAATATCATGCCAGTATTTTTCTCGTTTTTTTCCATCAATACGCCCCTTTGGAAAAGCTATATTATCTTCTAAGAAAAATCAGCTAAATTAATTTGCATGGTTTGTCACCTAGTAAGTGAAATTGTAACCTAGTCCTGATTTTCATTTTTCCTGGATGGGTTCAGAAATCGCCCAAAAATCAATGATGTCCGGGGAAGGTACATGTAAGGAGTTTTTTCAGCAACAGAAGGCCTCGCCATCATTCTAATCCCTCCAATAACAGACAGGCATATATGAACTAAAGAAAGAAAAACAAATAATGATGCGGGACCAAAAAGATCAATCATTCCTGAAGTTAATAAAGGGCTAAGTATAGATCCCACGCCATAAATGAAAATTAAAGATGCAGCTATATCTACATATTTGTCTTGTTCAGCAAAGTCATTAGCATGAGCTGCAGCTACCGAAAAAATTGGAAAGGTCACAAACCCAAAAAGAAAAGAACAAATGTAAATGCTTAGGACATCTTCTGATCCTGCAAGTGAAAGAATAATAGATATTGCAGTTGCAGAAAGTGACAAACCAATTAATACCCACCGTCGATCAAGAAAGTCCGCCAAACGCCCTATAGGGATTTGTGCTAGAAGCCCTCCAAAAAGAAACACCGTTAATAAAATTGAAATTTCCTCCTTAATTAAACCAATAGCATCCCCATAAACCGGAGCGACCATTCTAATTGAGGAGCCAGTTAAGCCTGCCACAACAACAGCTGAAAAAGCTAACGGAGAAAGCCTAAAAGACGAAAAGGGTCTTAGCCTTGGCGCCTTGGGAATTTCTGGGATAACTCTAGTTGTTAAAGTTAACGGAAAAAGACAGAGGCAAAAGAATACCGCAATAATGTTATAGCTCACGAAAGATGATGGATCCAAAAACCCTATCATGAACTGTGCAAACATCTGCGATCCCAAATCTGCTAATCTATAAACGCCAAAAACTGACCCTCTCGACTGCCTATCCACTTTTGAATTTAACCATGCTTCAATAACAGTAAAACATCCTGCAATAGTAATTCCATTACCTACCCGGAGTGCACTCCAGACATATGGATCTACGAATAGCGGGTGAAGCAAGCAACCTATTGCACCCACTGAGGCCAAAACAGCAAAAGTCCTTACGTGCCCTACTTGCCCCATAAGTATAGGAGTAATCCAACAACCCAATAGAAATCCTAAAAAATGTGCTGAACCTAATAGGCCTATCTCAAAATTTGAAAAAGATGCATCAAGACCAGCAAGAGCATCAAGCGGGGCAATAGCGCCATTGCCCAGTTGCAAGAACACAGTTGAAACAATCAAAGCCGAAAAAGACAGAAGAAGTCCCAATACCATCTTCCCTTAATAAAATTTAAGACTGCATCTATATTGTATAAAAAAAAGATCCTACCTTTTAAAGATGGGATAAACCTTTAGTTTTTTCTGTCAAGAGTTTTTAAGGCAAAAAAAGAGCGCGAAAAATTTCGCGCTCTTCAAAAGTCATTTCTTACTTAAGTGCGGCGTCAGTAATTGTATGAGACCACGCACCTGTTGGTTTTTTAGTGATAACTGGATCAGATCCTCCAGTCATGAGGCTATTAACAGTTCTCTCATAATCAGCTGGGTCAAGAGCGCCATTACTACCAGCTGTGAGTTTTGCTATTTCACCCATCTGAATTGTATTAGCTTCAACTGTCTGAGCGCCAGAATCATCATTTTCTACTACGATTTCTGCTGCTTCAGCCTGGTTTTCTTCAGCATATTTCCAACCCTTCATTGAGGCTCTAACGAAACGAACCATTTTATCAACAAAAGCTGCATCTTTCAGATTTTCTTCTAAAACATAGAGCCCATCCTCCAAAGTGGCTACTCCCATGTCTTCGTACCTGAAAACTGTCAATTCCTCTGGTTTCAAACCTTCTGCTAACACTTGCCAGTACTCGTTATAAGCCATCGTAGACACACAATCTGCATCACCTTGAGTTAAAGGTAGAATATCCCAACCTTGTTTAAATACCGTAACTCCATTCGCACTTCCATCCGTGGGAAGACCAAGCTTGTTCATCCAACTTAAAAAAGGATATTCATTTCCAAAATACCAAACACCAAGATTCTTACCCTTTAGATCTGAAGTTGAATTTACTCCCCTATCTTTTCGACATGTGAGCATCATTCCTGAGCTCTTAAATGGTTGAGCAATGTTTACGGTGCCCATCCCTTTCTCCCTAGCGGCCAATGCAGAGGGCATCCAGTCAACTGCAACATCGGCTCCACCTCCTGCAAGTACTTGCTGAGGCCCAATGTCAGGTCCCCCTGGCTTAATAGTTACATTTAAACCCTCGTCCTTATAAAAACCCTTGTCTTGGGCTACATAGTACCCAGCGAATTGTGTCTGTGTGACCCATTTCAACTGGATAGTAACGTTGTTATCAGCAAAAACCACTGAAGCTGACATAGAAAACAGCCCAAATAATGCTAATGTGAAAAATCTTTTCATTATTTTACTCCTATTAAATGAATTTGTTTTATGCTCTTCCTCTCTGAGACGGGTGCCAAAAAGTTATTCTTCTTTCAATAAGCACAATCCCGCCATATAACATCGACCCTGTTATAGCCGCTATTGTTATTTCTGCCCATACCATATCCAATGCGAAACGTCCAACCTCCGTAGTTATTCTAAAACCCATACCCTTGATCGGCGAACCGAAAAATTCCGCAACAATGGCTCCAATCAATGCTAAAGTAGAACAGATTTTGAGTCCATTAAAAATAAAAGGCATGGCTGTTGCTAACCGCAACTTAGTGAGTGTTTGCCAAGCACTAGCATTATAAGTTTTCATTAAGTCTCTTTGTATCTTGTCTGACATTTGAAGACCCTGAATAGTGTTAATAAGCATTGGGAAAAAAACCATCACAGTAACTACTGCTGCCTTAGACTGCCAGTCAAACCCAAACCACATAACTAGAATTGGTGCCGTTCCAACAATTGGTAATGCAGCCATGAAATTTCCTATAGGCAATAGTCCTCTTTCTAAAAATTTAAAATTATTCACAAGCAAAGCTATCACAAAAGCTGATAGACACCCTATCAAATATCCTGACATTGCACCCTTTATCACTGTTTGTACAAAGTCGATCCATAATGTTGGCACACTGTTGATCAGTCGTACAAAAACACTTGAAGGAGCTGGTAAAATAACCGGACTGACCTTAAAGCTAATTATTGTAGCCTCCCATAAAAGAATCAGTGTGGATCCAAATAATAACGGTGACGCTATCCTGATGGTTCTACTCGGAGGTAATCGACTTAACTTTGTGTTAAGCCACCAAGCAAGCCCCCAAAAAATCAAAGATATAAAAAAGTAATATTTCACACCTGTAACATCATCCTTTTTGATATAATTTTTTGGATCAAGCCAATTAATGTTACTAAGGTTGCTGCCAAAATAGCTGCTGCAAACAAAGCACTCCAGATTTTTATAGTCTGCCCATAATAACTACCTGCAAGCATTCTAGCACCAAGTCCAGAAATAGCTCCAGAAGGTAGTTCGCCAACTATAGCACCTACTAGTGAAGCTGCTATACCCAGCTTAAGGGAAGTAAATAGATACGGAATGGACCTCGGAATTCTCAAATACCAAAGAATTTGAGTTTTCGTTGCCGACCAGGTCTTCATCTGATCTATTTCTAAAATTTCAGGTGATCGCAATCCTTTGACCATGCCAACGACTATAGGAAAAAAAGATAAGTACATGGATATAACGGCCTTTGGAAGCAAGCCCGTAAAACCCATAGATCCCAAAACAACAATTATCATGGGAGCAAGAGCTAATATTGGAATAGCCTGACTAGTAATAATCCACGGCATTATACTTAAATCAGTTGCCCGATCATGCACAATTGCCAGCGCTAGAACGATCCCAAGAATTGTTCCAAATAAAAACCCCGCAATAGTTCCTGATAATGTAATCCAAGTATGATAGACCAAAGACCTCTTCGAGGTTACCTTTTTGTTAAATGTTGTCTCCCACATCTCTGAAAAAACTTGATGAGGAGCAGGCAACTTTGGCTTTTTTTGTGACCAAGTATCATGAACTAGTTCCTTGAAAGTTAAAGTTTGAGAATTTCTTGCTGCTCTATCATATGCCCAGGACGAATTCAGAACTATTGAGAGGCAATACCAAAGAAAAAGTATAAAAATCGCTATGGTCGTGATAGGCAAAAAACTTCTAGTCATAACTTTGCCCTTTCCTAAGACCTTCTCTAACTCTTTGGGCAATTTCTATGAAAGGCTTTGTATCCCGTATTTCAAGTGGTCGTTGTTTGGGCAATGCACTATCAATCACGTCAATGATACGTCCAGGT
Source organism: uncultured Alphaproteobacteria bacterium (assembly GCA_902599445.1). Taxonomy (GTDB): domain Bacteria; phylum Pseudomonadota; class Alphaproteobacteria; order Rhodobacterales; family Rhodobacteraceae; genus CACIIZ01. The sequence continues at coordinate 2,027 of CACKFK010000043.1, read as the reverse complement.
CTTGGGGACATAACAACAATTTTAGTCGATAAATAAACGGCTTCAGGAATGGAGTGTGTAACGAAGCAGATAGTTTTATTTGTTTTCAGCCACAATTTCAGTAGCTGCAAATTCAAATGATCTCTAACAATTTCATCCAATGCTCCAAATGGTTCATCCATCAGCAATATATCTGCGTCGAAAGATAGCGCTCTTGCTATTGAAACTCTTTGCTGCATACCTCCAGATAATTGCCAAGGAAATTTTTTCTCAAATCCATTTAATTCTACTAATGATAAAACACGTTGAATGCGTTCGTTAATTTCAGCTTTTGAATACTTCATAATTTCTAGAGGAAGTCTAACATTTGCAGCAATTGTTCTCCAAGGATATAAGCCAGGTGCCTGAAATACGTATCCATATGCCCTAGCCCGCCGGGCTTCTTCAGGAGTCATACCATTTACCTCTATTTCACCCTCTGTAGGCCTCTCCAAATCGGCTATAATCCGCAAGAATGTTGTTTTTCCACAACCAGATGGACCAATAAAAGAAACAAATTCTCCACGACTTATATTTATTGAGACATTCTGCAAAGCATTGACGACACTATCTTCTGTATCAAATCTCAAGCTAATGCTTTTTGCAGAAATCATGTTTTCACTAGGCATTATACTAGCCACGCATTCTTTTTTTTTGATCAAAATTGAAAATTAGATTCAAATTAAATACCCGATGGAATATTTAAAGGATCTCTCTCGACCTTTCTAGGTGAATTGAGTTCTTTCCATTTTGCCACAGCTTCATGCACAGGAGCAAAACCTGGCCTTGGGATAAACTTCCCTCTCCCAGGATTAGGAGAAGAATTTTTTCCCCACGCCCAAATAACTTCACCACGCGACATCGTATATCTAGGTTGAGCATTCACCTTGAATCCCTCAAAAACATTATAGTCTAATACAGATTTTTGACTTGAAACAGATATTGTCTTGGATATTTTTGGATCCCATACAACAATATCTGCGTCAGCTCCCTCCACCAAACCGCCTTTCCTAGGATATACATTCAAGATTTTGGCAATATTCGTAGACGTAGCAGCTACAAATTCATTTCTAGTCAGCCTCCCCGTTTCTACACCGTGGGTCCATAGGACTGACATTCTTTCCTCAAGTCCCCCAGTTCCGTTCGGTATCATAGTGAAATTATCTCGTCCCATTTTTTTCTGTTCAGTCGTGAATGCCGCATGATCAGTAGCAACCACTTGTAAGGATCCCGCCTGCAAACCAGCCCACAGTCCATCTTGATGTATTTTATTTCTAAATGGAGGAGACATGACACGCCTCGCTGCATATTCCCAATCTTTATTTAAGTATTCACTATCATCTAGAGTTAGAAACTGGATTAAAGGTTCTCCAAAAACTCTCATACCCTTTTGCCGAGCTCTCCGAATTGCTTCATGGCTCTGCTCACAGGAAACGTGAACAACGTACAATGGCACACCAGCAGCATCCGCAATCATTATGGCTCTGTTCGTCGCCTCACCCTCAACCTCAGGTGGTCGAGAATAGGAATGTCCTTCTGGCCCAGTAATACCCTGTTCCAGATATTTTTTTTGCAACTCTGCTACAATATCACCATTCTCGGCATGGACCATTGGTAGAGCCCCTATCGCGGCACACCGCTGAAATGACGCATACATTTCATCATCCTCTACCATTAAGGCACCCTTATAAGCCATGAAATGCTTGAAAGAATTTACTCCCATTTCTAATACTTTAGGCATTTCATTAAAGATACCCTCATTCCAACCAGTAATTGCCATATGAAAACCAATATCTGAGCAAATCTGTGGTTTTGATTTTCTATGCCATTCATTCACCGCATTCACCAAACTCCCGTCCTCACCAGGCAAACAGAAATCGACTAACATAGTTGTTCCACCTACCGCGGCAGCCCAAGTTCCAGACTCAAAAGTCTCAGCAGCAGTAGTACCCATGAAAGGCATCTCCAAATGGGTATGTGGATCTATTCCGCCAGGAATTACAAAAGCA
>CACKFK010000042.1 GCA_902599445.1 uncultured Alphaproteobacteria bacterium | reverse complement strand
CATCTAATGAATTCATATCTTGCTGATCAATAGTGAACCCTTTTAAGTCAAAGTTTTCCTTCATTCGTTCTGGATTTATAGTTTTAGGAAGGATCGGATAACCTTTCTGGAGGCCCCATCTCAGTAGTAATTGGGCTTCAGTAACTGCATATCTTGTTGCCATAGTTTTAAAGGGAGAGTTTGACACAGCTCCATCTTTTCGCAGTTCATCACTTTTTGCGCTATCTTGGCCAGGTTTATCCCGCCAATTTTCCAGAGGCACTAGGGAGCTGTAGGCTATCACATCAATATTATTTTTCTTGAGAAAATTGTTTAAGTCAGGTTTCTGGCACCATGGATGAAGTTCAATCTGATTAGCATCAGGTATAGGTAGACCTGAAGATACTATTTCAGTAATGTGGGTTTCATTGTAGTTCGAGACACCTACAAAGCGGGCCTTGCCAGCTTTTTTTTGATCACAGCAAGCTCGCCATTGTTCTATCCGATCTGCAATAGCAAAAGGAGCGTGGATAAGATACAGATCCACATAATCTAATCCAAGCCTTTTCAAGCTATTATCTAAAGAAATCACTGTTTCATTATAATCTTTTGTTTCCATACCCCATTCCGGGTTTCCAGGCCATAATTTAGTGGTAATAAAAATATCTGACCGACTAAGACCAAGTGATTTTTTTGCAGCAGCAATTGCAAATCCAACCCCTCTTTCATTTCGATAACCTTCAGCAGTGTCCACATGACGGTACCCAATCTCCAGAGCTGTCAAAACAGCTATTGCCGCTTTATCATTGGGTATGAGATAGGTTCCAAAACCAATTTGCGGCAATGCATTGAGCAGATTAAATTTACTCATTGAGACTCTCCCAAAGTGTTTAATGCTAGGGTAGTGTGTTGGACACAAATAACAGTGAATTTTTACTTTAACAACGTGATTATTTATCTCTGCAATTTCTCATGCAAAGGCAAGGCTCAGCTTTATTCTAAAATCAAAGAATACTAAGATTTATTTGTATTCGTAGTGCTTAAAGAACTTTTCCCCATTTTACTTGCAGGGTGCTTTTTTTCTGAAAAAATTTGCCTATCTTTTGCGCGGCGACTTTTCCGCCTTTGCTTAGAATTGCTCTGTTGAGGAAGGGAGCTTCTTTTATTTAGACCTTTAGGCGACTGATCTAATAAAACTGCTTTCAATCCAGTTTCAAGTTCATTATTTCTCTCCAAACACTGTAAGAATTTGTCCAAAGTCCGGGAGTTGATTTCCACATATGACTCATCTTTTCCTATTTTTATAGATCCAACATCTTTTCTATTTATTTTTCCTACCTTATTTAGTTTAGATAATAACCAGCGTGGATCGGCTTTCTGGTTACTTCCTACTGATAGTTTAAACCAAACACTACTTTTAAATTTATCGCTGGCCATTTTTTTTGTTTTTGTTTTTATTTCAACAATTTCTTGTATGTCATCGGGAGCAAATTTGTCTTTTCTGAATCTACGGATTAAGGCGCGAGCTATCTCTTCAGGACTATGTTTTTCTACCATTAAAGATATTAAATTATTTTCTTCAGCTGTAGGATTATCTGAAGTCATCAGATCCAAGAGGATTCTCTCATCGTCTAATTTTAAAATTTCTTCGCGGCTGGGAGGTTTCTGCCAGATTGCTTTTATCTGAGCGTTATCAAGGAGTCGTTGTACCTTCTTACCAGATTCTGACGGGACTATTAAAGTGCTAATCCCTTTATTGCCAGCCCTTCCTGTTCGACCACTACGATGCAATAGGGATTCCTTAGTTTTTGGTAAGTCTGCGTGAATTACTAACTCTAAATTAGGGAGGTCGATTCCTCGTGCCGCCACATCAGTAGCTACACAGACTTTTGACTGACCATTTCTCATGGAACGTAATGCATTCAGGCGTTCTTTCTGACTTAATTCTCCTGAAATAGATACTACTGAAAATCCTCGGTTGTTTAAACGGGCTGCTAAATGATTCACATTAGCTCGCGTGCCACAGAACACCAAAGCATTATTGGCGTCATGGTACCTTAGGACATTCATAATAGCATGCTCCGTATCACGCGCAGCCACTGTAATAGCATGGTATTCGATGTCCAGATGTTGTTCATTCTTGACCAGTGTGGAAATTCTCAAGGCATTATTCTGATATCGTGAGGCTAACCGTTCTATTCCTTTGGAAATCGTAGCAGAGAATAGTAAGGTTCTTCTGTTTTTAGGGGTGCTGTGAAGGATGAATTCTAGTTCTTCTCTAAAGCCTAAATTTAACATTTCATCAGCCTCATCTAAAACAACTACGCACAAGTCTGATAGATCCAAAACTCCTCTTTCAATATAATCTTTTAGGCGCCCTGGTGTGCCAAGTATAATGTTAGGATTTTTGTTTAAATTACGTTTTTCGGTTCTCATATCCATACCACCAACGCAAGAGGCAATAGAGATAGAGGTCTTCGCATACAGCCACTCCAATTCACTTTTTACTTGCAGTGCTAACTCTCTTGTTGGTGCGATAACTAATGCGCTGGGTAAGCGAGTGGATATGACCTTAGATTTTTTGTCCAAAAGGTTTGAAGAAATTGATAAACCAAAGGCAACAGTTTTTCCTGATCCTGTCTGCGCAGATACTAGTGCATCTTTCCCAATCATTTCATTTGTTAAAACGGCTTCCTGGATTGGCGTTAATGTTTTGTAACCACGAAGATCTAGGTTGGCAGCCAACTGGGGAGCCACGGGTATGGAATTTGTCATTTCTTGGCTTTCAAATCTTCGGGAATTTACTAATTAATCATCATTTTATTTTTAACTGCTAATAGGCCTATATTATCTTAAATATTAAATGTCGAGTATGAACGTACTTATGGGGTCTATCAAATTTGTCTCCTGTAACAGAAACCAAGGTAATTCTGAGTTTGATAATGAGGTTATCTCAACCTGACGCCAGGTCATCATTGCGTAATATAGGAGAAATATCATAGCCTGTATGTCGCAAGTGATCACTAGCTCTCGGGGGGGGTAAATGAGGTTTATGTTTCTTCCCATATGTTGCCTCATTCCATTCCTATTTGACTGTAGAAATCCCCCCCCCTGACACAAATCAGTGATGATTTTATTTTAACCCAATAATCAAAGTAACTAAGATCTCTCCACGTTATCAAGGTAAGATCGACTTTGAGGATAATTAAAAAAAAAAATGTCATTCAGGTAGGGTCAGGATCTTTTCATTTAAACAATTTTCGGTAATGTTTTTATTATGGAAAGTGATTTCATAATCGTTGGTGGCGGTTCGGCAGGGGCTGTCGTAGCATCCCGGCTAAGCGAAAATAATAATAATTCTGTAATATTATTGGAGGCAGGCGGAGCCGGTAGAGGAATTTTATGCCGAGCACCTGCCGGTGGGTTGCTTATGCTGAGGGACAAACCAAAAATTAATAACTGGGCATTTGAGACAGTTCCACAGAGAGGACTGAATGGAAGGAAAGGCTACCAACCCAGAGGAAAAGTTTTAGGTGGATCCAGCACAATTAATGCGATGTTGTACTTGCGAGGTCAGAAGGAAGATTATGATAATTGGGCCAATCAAGGCAATCATGGATGGAGTTGGAAAGAAGTACTGCCATATTTCAAAAAAGCTGAAAATAATATTCGCGGGAAAAGTGAATATCATGGAAATAAAGGACCTTTGCAAGTCTCAGAACAAAAAGCACCAAGAAGAATTTCGCAGGCATATATTGATTCATGCAATAAGATGCAGATCAAACTTAACAAAGACTTCAACACCGGCAATAATGAAGGTGCTGGTTTTTGGCAGTCCACTATTTTCCATTCTGTTGAAAAAAATGGGGAAAGATGCTCATCATCGGCGGGTTATTTAACCCCTATTATGGATAAGAGAAAAAATCTCAAAATTTTTACTCATGCCCATGCAACAAAGGTTTTGTTCAAAGGAAAGAAAGCCATTGGCGTTGAATATTTGCATGAGAAGAAAAGCAAAAAGATTTATGCGCAGAAGCAGGTTATCATTTGTGGTGGAACCTTCAAATCACCTCAGCTTTTGCAGTTGTCGGGTGTAGGAGACCCCGCAGATATTCAGAAGCATGGTGTGAAAATGGTGCTTGAATTACCAGGAGTGGGGAAAAACCTTCAAGACCATCTTGATTTTACTCTTGCTTACCAAAGTAAAGATACTGATATGCTGGGCATCAATTTTGGTTGCGCATTGAAGATGATAGCCGAAACATTTAAGTGGATTAGGCATGGTAATTCAATGATTGCTTCCACGTTATCAGAATCGGGTAGTTTCTTTAAAACAGACCCTTCATTGGACAGGCCCGATGTTCAGAATCACTTTGTTATTGCATTGGTTGATGATCACTTACGGAAACTTCATTTGGGTTATGGATATTCCTGTCACGTATGTCTTCTCCGGCCATATTCTAGAGGGGAGGTATTTCTAACATCTTCGAATCCAATGGACTCTCCTGGAATCGACCCTAGATTTCTCAGCGATGACCGTGATTTGACGACGCTAATAAAGGGAGCAAAGATCACTCAAAAAATTTTAGAGGCTCCGCCTATCAATCATTACAGTAAGAAAGAAATTTTTGGTGTCACAAGTGGAATCAATGATTCCGAATGGGAACAACATATTCGAAATCGAGCTGATACTATTTACCATCCGGTAGGAACTTGCAAAATGGGGCAAGATCCAATGTCTGTCGTTGATCATAGATTAATGATTAGAGGGCTAGAGGGAATTCGTGTTGCAGATGCGTCTATTATGCCCTCCATTACCTCAGGCAACACAAATGCTCCTACGATCATGATTGGTGAAAAATGTGCTGATTTTATCAAGGAGGAATTTTGTTAAATTGGAACATTTTTCCGAGTGCCTACCTTTAAATAAAGACTTCCAATTTCTTCTAATCATGTTCTAGATTAAAGCATTACGAAAAGTTTGTTTCAAAAGAACCAGGCAAAGAAACTTCTAGAAGTTCTAGATCGGGGCTTACATCTATATATGCAGTATTCATATTTGGAGGAATAACAAAGGCATCCCCAGGTGATAGATTATAGGGCTCTTTACCTTCACCATCTAGAGTCATTGAGCCCTCCATCACAAATGTAAAAAGTATGTCACTTGTATGCGAGCTTTGGCGAGTTTCTTTCCCATTAGGTCGTATGACTTCTACACCAGCGACATTCTGAGTGTTTTGGGCGATAGTCGTATCTCTGGATACAAACCCCGGTATACGAAAATCTTTCCAAATAGCTTCATCAGCTTTGTGGTGTACGAACTTTTGATTTTGGAAAAGCCGCTCAGGATTTTTGGGGCCATTCGGTAATTTCATGTCATGATCAATTGTAGTTATATGCTCAGCTGGCACACCAATTTCAATCACTTCGATATTCTCGCTGGCATATAGCACCTTATGTCGTATCTCCGGGGGTTGGATTACACAATTACCAGCAAACAATCGAATAGGCTCACCTTGATCTTCGTACACAAGATCAACCCAACCCCGGTAGCAAAATATTAATTGAAAGCCAACACTATGATAGTGCACGGTATCTGGGACAGGTCCTCCATCAGGAATTCTGATATGACTTGCGATGATTGAGCCGCCGAGTCGATCTGGAATGAGGTCCCGATAATGCATGCCAGCGCGACCAATTATCCAGGGTGCTTGATCTGCTAATCTCCTTACTACAAAGCTATGCTGGGTTGTCGGTAGTACTAGGGGAGGGTTTAAAGCGTCAATCTCAATTTTGGTTCCATTCGGCGCTTTTAGAGAACGTTTTCCAGCTGCAAAATCATTAGGTTTTTCACATAAAATCCGTATTTTTCCTGGAGAGACATCAGCATTTTTCTCAATACGGACCCTGAGCCCATGACCTGAAAATACCGCAACAGTTGGATCATCAGCTGGATAAATCATATCCATGCGCATTCCTAACACTCCGGTGAAAAAGGGAATATCATCACGCAACTCCTGGGTAGGGAGTAGAACTTCCGCATTAATTTTTGACATGAGTTGCCTCCATAGCCAGATTAAAAGCTCGCTTTTTTACTGTAATATTCTTATAGCTTACCATTTACCCGCATACCAGAAGGCAAAAGATGCAACATTCGATTCCAATTCTGGTTGAAAGCGTCCAGGTAATGCATCGTTGCAATACATTCCACGTTGTTGGTTGAGTAGTGCAGGGATATCTTCGTCTAAAGCCTGGTCTAATCGATCAAAATACTGTTCTGATTTCTCTTTAAAATTCTTTAATTTAATGGAAGCCGAAGGGAAACATGCACTTTGGTATACTTGGCATCTGTTTGGCGCTATCGGATAGGCTTCGTAGCACCACATGGCGTCTTTGTTAGCCGCAAAAGTTATGTTGGGAAACAACCAGGTATAGCGTGCTCCAATTTTTGCTTCTCCTTCCAGACCAGGCATGTCAGGTAAGGCATAATCTTGTGATCCTTCAAGCAAACCGCCTGTTCCTTCGGTTAAACCAAATTGAGAGGCAAAATCACCAGTCACGTCATCTGCAGGTTTTGGCTTTTTATAAATACTATTTACCGAGTTTGGATGTACGAATGGTAGATGATAATATTCATTAAATACCTCGAGAAACATTTTCCAATTACACTCAACAATTATTTCTCTACGGCGAACCGTCACCAATCTTTCAAGGGGCCAGGATTTGTGAAAATCTGCGAAATTACCAAGATAGTCATCTATGCTTGTGGCATCGCTGTTTATAGAAATGAAAACAAAACCAAAACGTTCTTCTGCAAGATATTGTATCAATCCATAGTTTTTTTTCTTGAAACCAACCGCATTTATCATATCGGGAGCTGATATTAACTTTCCCTCTAAGTCGTAAAACCAAGAGTGGAATGGGCATCTTAATCCCTTACAAGAACCTTTTCCATCGATAATACGGGCACTTCGATGACGGCAAGTATTTGCGAATGCTCGAAGCTTGGACTTTTTATCTCTTAACAATATGATGTGTTGGTTGGCAACATCTAAAGTTATATAATCCCCAGGGCCGCTGACAATGTCAGAACGACCAACACCAATCCATGATTGTCTGAAAAAAAGCTCTATTTCTTGTTGCGCTAAAGTGTTAGAAGTATAAAAAGGTGGTGGCAGAGAGGATGCAAGCTCTGCTTTTTTTAATGACATAGACAAATCATAAGAAACTGTTTTTTCTACCGTTTTAGGCATTATGAAAATCCTTCAAAAGAAACTTAAGTGTGAACAAAATCTATTCAATTATCAATTAATTTATTATAAATGGGTTTTGAGATGAGGCGAAAGTTGAAATTCAGGATAGGGCAGGAGACTGACAGCACGCAGCTAGCCTTAGTTTTGGATTCTGCTGGCCGTAGATTGCCGTCTTACCTTTGGGGGCAGTTTGCAGAACCGGGTCAGTCAGTTTTTGAGTATGGTAGAGAAAAAATCAGAACTGATATAATTCGTAAATCCTTTCACAAAAATTGGTATGTTGCGGAAACTCAAAATGATTTTGTCGGCGCCTTTTTTGGATTTCTGGTAGAAAAGCCATATCCAGAAATTGACTTTGATGCTTTGCCAAAATGTATGCACCCTATAATCGAACTTGAACAATTGGCTAGCGGATCTTGGTTACTGCAAGCTCTTGCAATTTTGCCTGAATACAGAGGAAATGGTTTTGTGAGACAGTTATTGGATAAGGCAGAGCTTGTAGCCCAAGAGGCCGGTGCTGCTCAAATTACTTTGCAAGTTGAAGAAATTAATAAAGTGGCTGTTAACATTTATCAAATGAATAGATATTTTGAGTTAGCTAGGAGGCCTTATAGATCTTTTCCTGGTTCTCATGATTTTGGTGACTACATCCTTATGTCCAAGCAACTTATTTGACATGTCATTTTTGGCCAAGAGGAACTTCATTCGGTCACTTATAAAGTAAAATCCTCCAATCAAAGGGAATAAGAAGTTCAAAATATACTATAGGACATTAATTATGATAAGTTACAATTTTTAAAACACTAATCAAAAAGGATAGCGCTATGACCCCAAAGTTAATGAGTTATAATCAAATGGATTTCCAATCAAAATTTCATCTAGAAGCTGAACTAAATCGTATAGAAAAAAATGTGAAACAGCTACGTGGGAAATTTAAAGAAGCAGGCTGCTTATCGTTTACTGTTACGCAAATCTGGAATAAGCAAGGCAATAATAGATTGGGGCTTCACTATGCTTATAAAGATGAGAAAGCCTTCATAGCTTGTCAGAAAATTATGAATGGGATTCCAGATGATCAGGAGAATCCATCAATTATAAATGCCGACAGGGGAATAGTCGTAATTCATGAGGACTTATTGCAGGGAGATTAGGTGATATAATCTTTCACAGCACGCTTTGAAAAAGACGAGTGATCAAGATTAGTCGATAGTTATTAGGTTTAATTAAGGGTTTTGTATAATAAGTAGTTAACAAAAACCCTGGAATAAGCTAGTAGATCAAGGATGAATGTTTTATTCATCGTAACAATCTAGGAATAATGAAGGTAGTGAAGGATTGAAATTTACTAACCAAACATAGCATGCCTAATTTTTTAAAAACCTTGTCTTAAAGTATAGTGATAGTGAATGTCTACTCAGCTAATATATTCCGTAAAAGGTGCAACGGTTCGATACAAAGAAAACCCAGTTTTTGAGTGTTTAGATCTCAACATTCATCAAGGCCTCAGGATTGCTCTTATAGGAAAAAATGGTGCTGGAAAATCAACACTTATGAATATCATCTCTGGAATCAAATCTTTGGATGAAGGTGAAATCTGGGAAGATCCGGGAATTACCATTGGTTATCTTGGTCAGGAATTCCCATATAAGAATACAGAAACAGTTTTTGATTTTATATTTAGTAATATTTCTGGTGATGAACGAGATTTGCATCAATATAAGGTAGATATTGTTGCTGAAGCTCTAGAGCTAGATATAAGAAAAAATATGGAAACATTATCCGGAGGTCAGTTAAGAAGGGCAGGTTTGGCGAGAGCTTTAGTTGAAGAGCCAGAAATCCTTTTATTGGATGAACCGACAAACCATTTAGACCTAAAAGTTATTAACTGGCTTGAGCAGTATCTCAATAATTATAAAGGCTCTTTACTCTGTATCTCCCATGATAAAGCCTTCTTAGAAAACATCACCAACCAGGTTTTCTGGCTTGATAGAGGCCAGCTAAAGGTCTGCCCCAGAGGGTTCAAATTTTTTGATGAATGGTCTGCTATGCTTTTAGATCAAGAAGCTAGAGAATTAAAACGGCGAAAGCAAATCGTGGCACAAGAAGTTGAATGGGCTTCTAGAGGCGTAAAGGC
>CACKFK010000041.1 GCA_902599445.1 uncultured Alphaproteobacteria bacterium | reverse complement strand
TTGTTGCTGAAATTTTACCTTGGGCTTGGGGAGGGCACTGGAATACAAAATCCCTCAGGGAGTGTTTAGATTTAAATCCTAATGTAGCATGCTTTTCAGTTCTGACAGCTCGATGGAAACAGCTTCTTTTTGGACTATACCTGCCGAAGAATATTGGCGGCCAACCCTTACTTTTTTTCTTTTAATTTTGTCAATTATTCCAATTCTTTTCCCAAGATATATCAGGTTTATTTGGTTTTCAATTATTTACCCCGGACTTGCACTCTGGCTACTTTGGGGTGGCTCTTTTTGGTCAGTCGCTATCGTTTATATAGGGATCAGTTTTGGAGTAGTTTTGTATTTTCTCTTAAGTACAAGATTAATTAAATCGGCTTCTTTAGGACTATCATTAGCAATTTTACTGACAATTATGTTTTTTCTTTTTGTAGCTGATGGAATGGCGGATTTATTAACGGAGCTTTTACCTATCAATCTGCCCTTTGTTGAGTCCCTGAAATTTGGTGGTTTTACCCTTTCATTAATCGTTGGGGTTACTGGAATTGTTGCTTCTTTTCCAATAGGAATATTGCTTGCTTTGGGTCGACAATCAAAAAATCTACCTCTCGTGAAGATGATTTGTGTCGGATTTATAGAATTTATTAGGGGTGTTCCACTAATTACATTACTATTCGTAGCCTCAGTATTGCTCAACTACTTCCTACCTCCAGGCACAAATTTTGATATTGTTCTAAGGGTAATCATCATGGTTACATTATTTTCTGCAGCATATATGGCAGAAGTTATACGTGGTGGCCTAGCAGGTCTTGCAATAGGACAACATGAGGCTTCAGCTTCTTTAGGACTAACTTATTGGCAATCACAAAGATTAATAATCATGCCCCAGGCATTAAAAATTTCTATTCCGGGGATTGTAAATACATTTATTGGCCTCTTTAAGGATACAACGCTTGTATCGATTATTAGTTTGCGAGATCCCGTCGGTTTGGCCTCAACGATAAGGGCTGATGCAAAGTGGAATGGGATTTATTGGGAACTTTACATAGCCATAGGCCTAATGTTTTTCATTTTTTGCTTTGGAATGTCAAAATATTCTCAATACTTAGAGAAGAAATTGAAAACGGACAATTAATAGGTAATCACATGTCAGAAATAAGTGACCAAAAAGAAACTGATAGGACTAAAGTTAATTTAACCGATGAAATAGTTATACACATTTCAGATATGAATAAATGGTTTGGAAATTTCCATGTTTTGCGAGATATCAATTTGGAAGTTCGAAGAGGTGAAAGAATAGTTGTCTGTGGACCCTCTGGTTCTGGGAAATCTACACTAATTCGATGTATTAATAGATTAGAGGAACACCAAAAAGGAAAAATTATTGTTGATGGTACCGAGTTAACTACGGATCTAAAGAATATTGACAAAATTCGTTCAGAGGTGGGAATGGTATTTCAACACTTTAATCTATTCCCTCACTTGACTACTTTGGAAAACTGTACTTTAGCACCGATTTGGGTAAGAGAGACACCAAAATTGGAAGCAGAAAAAATAGCAATGGAAATGTTAGAAAAAGTAAAAATCCCGGAACAAGCCCATAAGTTTCCTGGACAGTTGTCAGGTGGACAACAACAAAGGGTGGCAATAGCACGCTCGTTATGTATGAAACCTAGGATAATGTTATTTGACGAGGTAACATCAGCTCTTGATCCAGAAATGATCAAGGAGGTTCTGGATACGATGATTCAACTTGCGGAAGAAGGTATGACCATGATTTGTGTTACCCACGAAATGGGTTTTGCTAGGCAAGTAGCAGATAGGGTGATTTTCATGGATGATGGTCAAATAGTCGAACAAAATGAACCAGAAAGCTTTTTTAACGATCCCAAATCGGATCGGACAAAATTATTCTTAAGTCAAATTTTAGGACATTGATTCCTGATTAAAGTTCCAACACCATGCTCAGTGAAGAGCTCAAGTAAACAAGCATTTTGAACTCTACCATCAAGTATTACGACGGCCCTCACTCCTGCCTCAATCGCATCTAGTGCAGTTTTTACTTTTGGTATCATACCTCCCGATATCGTTTTACGTTCAAGCAATTTTTTTATTTCCTTTGGTCCAGCTTCTTTAACTACTTTCCCTCTAGAGTCTTGAACACCTTTTACGTCAGTCAAAAGTAATAGCCTGTCGGCACTCATTGATGCAGAAATTACCCCTGCCATAGTATCAGCATTAATGTTAAAAGTTTGTCCTGATTCATCAGTTCCAATCGGTGCAATTACTGGGATGAAATCATTTTCGACTAGATTGGATAGAATTCCAATGTTTGTTTTTATGGGTTTGCCCACAAACCCTAATCTTGGATTTTCTTTTTCACATATTAATAATGAAGCATCTTTGCCTGAAAGCCCAATACCCTTTCCACCTTGGCAATTGATAGACGAAACAATTGTTCTATTGACATCCCCCGATAGCACCATTTCTACTACCTTAATAGCTTTATCATCTGTGACCCTTTTCCCCTCAATGAAATCAAAATCTATTTTCCATTTATCCAAGGCATCATTGATCATTGGACCACCTCCATGAACAATTATAGGGTTCACTTTGCATTGTTTCATTAGAACAATATCCCTGGCAAAGGCGGAAAGGCTATCAGCATTAGCCATCGCTGCACCACCCAATTTAATCACAATAGTAGCCGATTCATACCTCTTGAGATATGGTAAAGCCTCGGAGAGAGTCTTAGCGGTGGTCACCCAATCAATGCTTTTTCCAATTTTTTCATTCATATTTTTTCCTATTCACTCAGCTTAAACTTTACTAACGTACAAATAATTGACAAATATTGGCCCTGAGTATTGCTATACCATGTTTTTTTTTCGAAGAAGTAACCAACACTTCTGGATATGCATTAGCATAGCTAGCTAATTTTCCAATACTTGTTTTGAAAATCTCATTAAAGCATGCCTCTTTCACTTTATCAAATTTTGTAAATACTACCTGAAAAGTTACACCAGCCTCACTTAGTATTTCCATCAATTTGATATCACTTGCTTTAATCCCATGTCTACTATCAATTAGGAGAAAAACCCTACGCAAATTCTGGCTTTGAAAGAAATAATCTCTTGCTAGTCTTTCCCACTTCTCTCGCTCTTTTAAAGGGGCTTTTGCAAAACCATAACCTGGCAAATCAACCAGGAATTTATTTTGATCAAGAAGAAAAAAATTTATTTCGCGAGTTCTGCCAGGCGTTTTAGATATCCTAGCAATTGAATTTCTGCCAGTTAAACTATTTATAAGGCTAGATTTCCCTACATTTGACCGACCTGAGAAACAAACCTCAAGATAGCCTTCTGAAGGCATGTAAGCTGTAGAGGTTATACCTTTGATAAATTCTATCTGCTTGGTAAAGAGCTTTTGACCAGCTTTAATGTCGTCTTGATCTACATCATTAGCGAGATAAAACGAGTCGTATTGGTTCTCCCCAGTCACCTTATTCTGATCGCTTGAAAGCTTGCATAATATTTCCAAAAATATCAGGCTTCACTCCTTGAGAATACATTATTATGTATTGCTGTCCAAACTGGATTATATTGTTTGCAACCCAATAAATAACGAGTCCTGCTGAGAACTGACCTAACATAAACATGAAAACCCAAGGCATCCAAGCAAAGATCATAGCTTGTGTTTTGTCTGTGGGGGCGGGATTTAATTTTTGCTGCAGCCACATGGTAATACCCATAAGTATTGGATACACCCCTATTGAAAATATCGCTAAGATGCTAGTTGGATCAGGTGGTGAAAAGGGTAACAATCCAAATAGGTTTAGGAAAGAGGTTGGGTCTGGGGCGGACAAATCTTTTATCCATCCTATAAAAGGTGCATGACGCATTTCTATAGTAACAAAAAGAACCTTGTATAGTGAGAAAAAGATAGGAATTTGCAGTAGTATTGGAAGACATCCTGCCACAGGATTCACTTTTTCCTTCCTATAAAGAGCCATTAATTCCTGTTGCAACTTTGCTTTATCATCACCCGCGGTCTGTTTTATTTTTTCCATCTGCGGTTGTAGCTGTTTCATTCTGGACATAGAAACAAAAGACTTATACGAAAGAGGGAATAGAAGGGTTTTAATGAAGAGTGTTAATAGGATTATAGACCACCCCATATTGTTGGTGAAACCATTGAACCAATCCAATAAAAAGAAAATTGGCTTGGTAAGGTAAAAGAACCATCCCCAGTCAACGGAGTCGACAAAGTTTTCTATATTCATAGAATCTTGGTAGGATTTAATGGTAGAGACCTCTTTTGCGCCAATAAACAGGTTGGTGGTCACTGACCTGCTTTCATTGGTACCAATGGCCACTGGAGGCAATCGCATCCAAACTTCAAAGTTATCAGTCTGGGGAAAATACTTTTGATCCATTTTAAAGGTTTGTCCTGATTTAGGTAATAGTGTCGACATCCAGTATTTGTCTGTGAAGCCAATCCACCCATTATTCTGAATCTCCCTAGTACTTTTATCTTTGGAAAGTTCAATGATGTCATCATAATTAGTTTCAATCAGTTCCCCATCTTGCATACCTACGACACCTTCGTGCAGGATATAAAATCCAATAGTGTCAGGCTGTCCATTCCTTGTTATATTACCATAAGGATAAATCTTTATAGATGAGTTGCCACCATTAATAACGGACTGTGTTATCTCAAACATATAGTTCTCATCTACCGATATTTTTTTCTCAAAAATAATGCCCTGGCCATTTTTCCATGTTAATATTATAGGACTATCCTCAGTTAAAATAGTTCCTGATTTTAATGCCCAGACTGTATTTGAATTTGGGGTGTCTTCTCGTTTTAGACCTTCCATCGCCACCCAGCCGTGGGTAGCATAATAGGGTTTGTTGCTCCCAGTAGGCGCTAACAAGGAAACATTATTTGACGTATTATCGAGAGTTTCTCTGTAATTAACTAAACTAAGATCATCTATCCTTCCTCCCTTTAGCCAAATAGAACCTTTCAGGTTTCTTGTTGATATTTCCACTCTATGTGCGAACTGGTCTATTGAACCTTCTTGGGAACTCTCACTGTAATTTTGAATTTCTTGGTCAGTAAGTGTAGTCGTGCCATCGCTTATTCCTAGGCTGTCTTCAATTGGCAAGGAATCAAAATTTTCTGGTATCGGTTCTGGTGGAAAGAAAAACATCCAGGTCAGTAAAACAAGGAAGCTTAGTCCTGTGGCCAGTATAAGATTTTTTGTTTGTTCATCCATGAATTTTGTTCATATACCTTTTTATACTTAACTACGGCATAAAGCTTTAATTAAATTTTACAACTAATTTCTAACAAGATTTGTGAAATTAAATAGCGATTTATCGAGAAGGTGGCTAGGTTTACTGTTTGATAGAGCCTTATATATTATTTGCTTCCTACCAGGAAAATCTTGCTCCCACTGGCTCAACATGATTTTTATTTTCTGTCTTTCTAACCCTTCCTGACTGCCGCAAAGATCACATGGTATTATAGGAAATTGTAAGAAATCTGAAAATCTTGCACAATCTCGCTCAGATACTTTAGCCAATGGTCTCAACAGAAGCAAATCTCCCTCATCATTTAGTAACTTAGGTGGCATAGAAGATAGTTTCCCTCCATGGAACAGATTAATGAAGAATGTTTCCAAAATGTCATCTTGATGGTGACCTAGAACAACCGCAGTACAGTTCTCCTCACGAGCTATTCGATAAAGGTGTGCTCTTCGCAATCGTGAGCATAATGAACAATAAGTTTTATGAGGCGGTACCTTAGATTTTACGATAGTGTAGGTGTCTTGATATTCTACTCGGAAAGGTATTTCGAGATTTTCTAGAAATTCAGGTAAGATAGTTTTTGGAAATCCTGGTTGACCTTGATCCAGATTGCAGACAAGAAAATCCAAAGGTAAGAGGCCACGCCATTTAAGCTCTATTAAGGTCGCCAAAAGGGTGAAACTATCTTTCCCGCCAGAAATGCAGACAAGCCATTTTCCGACGCTTTCTATCATTCCATATTCCTCAATCGCTTCTCTGGTGAGGCGAATAATCCGTTTACGCAGCTTTTTAAACTCTATATTGTCAGGGCGATTGCCAAATATTTTATGGATTTCTTGTTCAGTTTTTGTCATTTCTTTGCTCTTTTCTCTTAGGAACTGGGTCATACCCAAAACCGCCAAAAGGATGACACCGTAAGATCCTCTTAACCCCCAATAACAAGCCAATCAGGATACCGTGCACCATTATGGCTTCTTTTAAGTATTGAGAACATGTGGGATTAAATCTGCAGCTCTTAATCATAAGTGGGCTGATACAAGTTTGATAAATGTAAATTGGTAATACAAAGATTTTCCTAATTCGCCACAAATTATTTACCCCTATTGTGCATTTTTGCCAATGCAATGCTTAGGGTTTCTTTCAGGGTGTCAAATGCTAGGCTTTCTGTAGAATTGATTTTTCCTATTAAAACATAATCCCAACCTGCCAAGCCAGAGCGAGGTAAAATATTGGCTACTAAGGATCTTAATCTACGCTTAGCACGGTTTCGCTTTACTGCATTCCCAATTCTTTTGGAACACGTGAGACCGTACCTAGCTACATTGGGGTTTACTAAGCTATCAGAATTTCTTGCTCTGCCTTGAAGAATAAAACCAGAAGTTGAAATTATATGCCCTCTACGCATTTGGGCATAATCAACATGTTTCGTGATTTTCTCTAGTAAAATATTCTCACTAAGCACAGTTTTACCATTTCAACATTTTACATTAGGAAACAAAAGCTATGTTTAAGATCGAGGATTAAATTTCCTAAAACAATGGTCTGTTAGGTTAATGATCCTTAGCTATTAAACTACGCAGACAGATTCTTTCGTCCTTGGGCCCTTCTCCTGTTAAGAATCCTTCTTCCATTGGAAGTTGCCATTCTTGCACGGAACCCATGCCGCCTCTTTCTCACAAGATTACTGGGCTGAAATGTTCTTTTCATAATGCACCTTCACCAAATATGTCAAAGTTGGGTTGTTCTATTACGCAAATGTGGTTAAGTCAATTGCTAACTGGTCTCAATTTTTGTCAGACCGATCAATATATCAGGCTACTTCGAAAAGGAAGCTTTTAACTGAAGTAATATCTTAACTGGATTATGGATATGAGGTTTTATTTTTTGGTTCTACTAATTGGGGCAATCATCCTCTCGGGTGTTTTCTTTGACTATCTGGGATTTACGTTAGATTTGGTTCGATATCATCATAAAGAACTCAGCATGATTGTAGAGGAATCGTTTCTCATCGCAATAATATTGTTTACAGCACTATATTTTTTTTCAACTGTCTTCTCTCTTCCTTTAGGAGCATCATTAACTTTAGTAGGAGGCTATCTTTTTAACATCTTTTATGGATTTATAGCTGTCATTATTGGTGCAACTCTAGGCGCCTTGACTTTGTTTATATTTGTTCGTGCAGTATCACTGAAAACATCTAACAAAATTTACATAAAGTCTGAAATACTTTCACGAATTAAAGCAGGTATTGAAAAAGATCTTTGGGGTTATCTATTTTTTATTAGATTTTTCCCTATCTTCCCATTTTGGTTCGTTAATATAGCACCAGCGATATTAGGCCTTCGATTGCTTCCATATCTTATAACTACTTTTTTAGGGATAATGCCTGGTACATTATTTATAATAATTCTTGGGTCAGGCATAGACGATATTCTTAGTACGGACCTTAAATTCTCCCAAGTCCTATTCGAAAATAAAGCTTTCTTGCTAAGTTTGTTTGCATTGAGTTGTTTAGCAATCTTTCCAGTTATTTACAAAAAACTTAAACGAAAGTAGCAAAACCTGGTTAAATTATCAGGGGTTAGGATGTGATTTTATCGTTAAATGTTCAATTTTGCCTTGCCTCTGCTATCTGCCAAAGGTAGTTGTAATTCAATGCACCGGTAGCTCAGTTGGATAGAGCACCTGACTTCGAATCAGGTGGTCGGGGGTTCGAATCCCTCCCGGTGCGCCATATCAGAGGTCCAAGGTTTTTCCCATTGTTAAGGGGTGGCATGATCCTTCGTTCTTTGTACTTGTGTTCCTACTAGCCGTAAAAACCCCCACCACAGTGTTGTTAATGCAGGTAATATTGTTGGTAATTTTCTGATCAAAATCTCAGCATAATAAAGAATAAACCTTCAATCGCCAGTAAAACTTTAATCAACTTTTGCTTTTAATTTACTTTTTGTCACTTCTAGGTTTACGTCCAACCAACTGCGAAATTATATCAATATGAGCACCCAAATAACCCCGCTCTTCCACGTAAATATAGCCTTTCAATTTTTCATGTAATTTTGGAAGTGAATGAAATGGTACTGAAGACGCGTAATGATGTTCTGCATGATAATTCATGTTCCAACAAAGAAATTTCATAGGAAAAGAAACTAAGCTACTCCTGGTGTTTTCCTTTAAATCATCTACATTAGGCCTCCCAACATGTTCTGTCAGACGAATAGCCCGCATTACGGGCTCTCCCATAAACAATGGTAGTATCCAAAACCATAAGGGTGCCCAGAAATTTGTTGATACGCATATAATAAAGACTATCAGGTAAAGAAAGACCATTATACGGGCTTCGTTGAATATTGTGGCGTGTTCTTGTTTTGGAATAAATATTTTTTCGTCATCACTTAATTTCCCTAAAATGTGCCGGAAAATCTCGGAAAACTTATTTTTCCAATAAGAAAACGCAGAAATATACCAAATGTATTTGTATAAAGATATTGGTAATGTGATTAGCTCCGGATCCTTTCCTTGTAAGTTAGTATATGTGTGATGATCACAGTGCTCATATCGAAAATGTTGGTGCGGAAGCACAATAGAAAAACCGCAAAGGTGGCCGACAATATCATTCAGCTTACGTGTTTTGAAAGCAGTATAATGACAACATTCGTGTTGGAGTGAAAAGTGATGGACAATTATAATTCCATGAAGGAACATTGATGGGAGCAAAAACCAAGTTCCCATTGAAAGCGAAATCAAATAACTTGTAAAGGAAAGTAGAGCTATCCAGATTAATATTCTTGTTAGTGCTGGAATGTCGGATCTTTTCATTAACTTTTTTAAGTCTTTTCGACTAATTACGCCTTCTTTCATTGCCTGTGTGATGGGGGTTCTTACTTCATATACCATCTCAATATTCCCCTTTGCAGGTTTTATAAAAAAATTTAGATGTCCGTAATTTAAGTTCTACTTCTACATCAATAGTACTAATTCTTTTTTTTAGGTTTCATACTGTCTATACTTTATCAGCTTACAATTGTCCTATTATGTGCAGTCAAATAATTCAATGTTTTTTTAAACTCAATGATAGATCAATCTTATTAAGAATAACTGAATGGTCAGTCAAATTTAACCAAGCCGATCTCTCAGGTCTTTCACTGTTTTCTGATACTTTTTGATAATCTCATCCTCAGCCACATGGTAGTGATTCCGTACCTGATGGCGACCCGCTGACCAAAGGTCAGTCACCACAGCATCCTTTGAAGCAAAAACCAATCCGTCAAAAAGCTGTTCGTTGCTGAGAGCACAAAGTGATGGGGCTGTTGAGTCTAGGGCTAAAAGGTCAGCCAATTTTCCTATTTCAATTGATCCAGAATGCCGTCCTAAAGCCTTTGCTCCTCCCTTTGCTGCACCAAGGAAAAGGGCTTCACCTGTTGAACCTTCTGCCTTTAGCATTAGATTTCTCTCTTTGAAAAAAAGCCTTTGTGAATATTCTAGGGTTCGGAGTTCTTCGGTTAAGGAAATATTAATA
The DNA here is from genome assembly GCA_902599445.1 of uncultured Alphaproteobacteria bacterium. GTDB lineage: Bacteria > Pseudomonadota > Alphaproteobacteria > Rhodobacterales > Rhodobacteraceae > CACIIZ01. The sequence goes on along the minus strand of CACKFK010000041.1, from coordinate 877 downwards.
TTGGAGTCGGAGCCAATACCAAATATGCCTCCTGCCTCAATAAACGTTGGGCCATTGAATATACCGTCTCCTAGGTTGGCTTCCGTAATTGGGCAAAGTCCGGCTATGGCACCGGTTTTGGCCAGAGCTTGGGTTTCCATTTTGGTCATGTGCGTTGCGTGGATAAGGCACCACTTGCTGTTCACTTCGTATTTTTCCAAAAGCCATTCAACTGGCCTAGCACCATATGCGCTTTTAATTTCCTCTATTTCCTTTGTTTGTTCAGATATGTGCATATGTACTGGTACATCAGGATAGGCACTGACAAGATCTTCAAGACATTTGGGGGAGACGGCACGTAACGAATGGGCCGCTACACCAAGACATGTGTCATGTGGCAGCGTATGCAGAGCATTCTTTACAGTTGAAACAATATCAGCAAAGGCTTCGAGTGAATTTCCAAACCGAAGCTGTCCATTGCTTAGAGGTTTTTTCTCAGCGTTACTATACGTATATAATACAGGAAGATGTGTAAGGCCTATTCCAGTCAGTTTGGTTGCTTCCATTATATTCAAGGACAGCTCAGCTGGATTTTTGTACGGCTCACCACCTGGGCCATGATGGAGGTAATGAAATTCACCGACAGATGCATAACCTGCCTTTTGCATTTCCATAAAAGTCAGAGCAGCAATAGCTGAAACATCTTCCGGACTCAACTGTTCAAGAAAACGATACATCAGTTCGCGCCATGTCCAAAAGCTTTCTCTGTCTTTTGCCCGGTATTCTGTCATTCCAGCCATTGCTCTCTGGAAGCTATGACTATGAAGGTTGGAAAGAGCTGGCAAAAGTGTATCAACACGTACATCTTCTTTCATTGGCGTTACCCCAAGATCAATCT
>CACKFK010000040.1 GCA_902599445.1 uncultured Alphaproteobacteria bacterium | reverse complement strand
ATCAAGAAAAAAATCTTCAGTATTGTTACTTGTTAAAAGAGGAATGGATGGGAGATTTATAGCTATTCCGTTAGAGCAATGAATTTAATTGATAGTATTAATTATATTAAGTCAGTCTAATCCTGAAGATATCTGCTCTATTTCTGTCAATATATAAGAAAGGTCTACTATTTTTTTTGCTATTACATTTACTAATGGTGCATTCCTTTCTATGTGTCCTGTAATTTTAAGGAGGTTCCCAATCATAAGAGAACCACGACATTTTTTATACAAGTGTTCCCAGCAAATAATATTTGCTGTACCACTTTCATCTTCTATACTAAGAAATGTAACACCATTAGCAGTATTTGGTCTTTGTTTAATTACCAGCAATCCTGCGATAGATACTATAGATTTTTGGGGTAACTGAGAAAGTTTCGAGATTTTTAGAATAGGCGATATCTTTTTATCATTATAAGCCATGAGAACATATGTAGAACATTTTATATTTTAATACAATATTTCTAATAGCAATTTGTTGAATTATGGGTTAAATCGTTTCTTGGGAGAAAAAATGCCAAAAATAACATACATTACTTTCGGTGGAGAAGAACATACCGTAGATGTCCCTGTTGGCCTTACGGTCATGGAAGGGGCTCGAGACAATGATATACCCGGGATTGAAGCAGATTGTGGTGGGGCTTGTGCTTGCTCTACTTGCCATGTCTATATTGCTGATGATTGGGTTGAAAAATTACCTGCTATGGACGACATCGAAAAAGATATGCTGGATTTTGCTTATGACCCAAATGAAAAAACATCGAGGCTAACATGCCAAATTCAAGTCACGGAAGATCTTGAAGGTTTGGTAGTTAGAATGCCTGAAAAGCAAATTTAAAAAGTAGAAAATTATTTTTGAGAGCGTTTACACCCAATATCTTTTCTATAAAATCCGCCTTTACATTGAATAATAGTTAAAGCGTCATAAACTTTTTTCCTAGCACTTTCTAAGTCCTCTGACCTTGTGGTTATGCTTAATACTCTTCCTCCATTTGAAACGATTTTTACACCATCCAATGCTGTTCCAGAATGAAAAACTTGAATTTCGTCGTTTTCAGAAATATTTCCTAATCCGATTATTTCTTCCCCTTTTTGGTATTTACCGGGATAACCCTTGCTGGCTAAGACTACTGCTATGCCAAAATCGTCAGCATAGTTGATCTTAGTTTCTAGAAGAGCCTTTTGGGCACAATTAAACAGGACATCTAAAAGCTGGGCGCCTAACCTTATTGCTAAGACTTGACATTCAGGATCCCCAAGGCGGGCATTATATTCGATGAGATAGGGTTCATCATTTTTTATCATTAGACCAGCATATAAAATGCCACAGAACGGGGTGCCCTTCTCTCTCATTTCATCTAAAGTCGGTGTAATAATCCTATCAATTATTTTCTTCTCAATTCTTGGAGTAATATTAGAAGCTGGCGAATATGCTCCCATACCTCCAGTATTTGGACCACAATCGTTGTCAAAAGCCCTTTTGTGATCTTGAGCACTTCCTAATATAAGTAGGTCATAACCATCAGTTAAAATGAATAAACTAGCTTCTTCACCGTCGAGAAATTCTTCTATTACAACTGAGGTTGTGTCTGGTTTGATTCTAAATATTTTTTTTAGTGCTTCCCTTGCTTCTTTCTCATTTTTGGCAATGAACACTCCTTTCCCAGCCGCTAAACCATCATCTTTAATTACGTAAGGCTCGTGGAATTCATTCAGGTAGCTAAGCGCTTCATTTTCTGTACTTGCTACTTTATACCTGGCTGTTGGAATATCCTTCTTACTACAGATCATTTTTGTGAAAGCTTTGGAGGTCTCTAACATTGCGGCATTCTTCGTTGGCCCTAATGAAAGTATTTCATTGCTTTCTAAAAGATCAACTAGGCCATTATCTAGTGGCCCCTCGGGTCCTATCATAACAAAATCAATTCCCTTATTTCTACAAAAACGCAAAATTTCATTATTGTCCAAAATGTCTATTTCCAGACATTTTGCTACGGCTGCTATTCCTGCGTTACCTGGTATACAGTACAGTTCTTGACATTTGGGATTTTGTTTGAAAGCCCAGGCTAATGCGTGTTCACGCCCACCACTACCAATTAATAATATTTTCAAAGGTGCTCCAAAACAGTTAAATTGATTAGAATCATGTTATACAATACTCCGTACATCTTAACTCAGTAAATTTAATAGAAATAGGATAAAACCAATTGGTGGGTGAATTAACAAACTTGAAGGAATTTTCTGTTAGTGAGTTATCAGGTGTCCTCAAAAAATATGTAGAAGAAGGTTTTTCTTTCATTAAAGTGAGGGGTGAGCTAGGTAGGGTATCCAGACCCGCCTCTGGTCATATTTATTTTGATTTAAAAGATCAGAGGTCTGTTCTAGCTGGAGTAGTCTGGCGTACAACAACAATTCAACCAGAATATATCAAAGAGGGATTAGAGGTAATAGCCGCTGGAAAACTTACCACTTTTTCGGGGCAAAGCCGATACCAGTTAATTGTTACGAATATTTCTCCTGCTGGGACAGGGGCATTAATGGCTATGCTCAAAAAACGTAAAGAGGAATTTCTTAAGGAAGGTCTTTTCGATAAGGATAAAAAGAAACCCTTACCTTTCTTGCCTGAAGTTATTGGAGTCGTGACTTCAGAAAATGGCGCAGTATTTAGAGATATTCTTCATCGTCTTCATGAAAGGTTTCCTCGGCATGTAATAATTTGGTCAGTTCCAGTTCAAGGTCATAGCAGTGCAGAAAAAATAGCTGAAGCCATAGTTGGTTTTAATTTATTGGCTGGTACTAAGACATGTCCTAAACCAGATGTATTAATCGTAGGTCGGGGAGGAGGTTCACTAGAGGATTTATGGTGTTTTAACGAAGAAGTGGTGGTACGTGCAGTAGCCAATAGTGAGATACCAATTATTTCTGCTGTTGGGCACGAGACCGATACAAACCTCATAGATTATGTTGCAGACGTTAGAGCCCCAACTCCTACTGCTGCTGCGGAATATGCAGTACCTGAAATTAAAAAGTTACTAGAGCAAATTGATGATTTCGGTGCAAGGTTGTTGCGTCCGATTCTGTTAAAATTGGAGCAAGAAAAAAGGAGTATGTTTCATATCAAGAAGAGTATGGAAAATGTTAAATACATCCTTGCTGGGTATGTGCAACGGTTTGATATTTTAGTGATCCGTTTTCCAAATATTCTTGAAAGCTACCTGCAGAAGAAAAGGGAGAAGTTATTGCAGATTAAAACATCAGTTCTCGACCGAGATTTTATAGAGAAAGACATCCAGATTAAGGGCAGATTAGTAAAAGATTTGGGGAAAGCACTTAATCGACAGGTTACTAATGCGTACTTAAATAAAAAAAGTATTCTTTTTAGTCATTCTAGATTACATAATAGCCTGAACTATAAGAGAACATTATCAAGAGGGTATGCAATTGTGAGAGACAAAGATATGAGGTTGGTCAGAGATAAAGCTCAGGCAAATAAGGAAAAAGATCTGCGTGTAGAATTTGAGGACGGTTTTGTAGCAGTCAAAGTCCAGGACAGTGGATCACAATCATAAATGCTTGTTAAGTATGGTTGATTAGTTTCCCATGACATTGGACCGAGATTTTATTCATGAAATAAGGTAAAGCTTAGTGCTGAGTCGGTATTTTAAGCATAATAAAGTGGTTTTAACTAATGAAGTTCTTTAAGAAATTAAAAGAGAAATTGTTTTCCACTTCGTCCAAAATTGGCAGTGGCTTGGATAAAATAATAGATTCTGAAGTAAAAGATTCAAAAAAAATGAATGAGCCAGATTCGATTCTCGAGAAGGTTGATTCTAAAGGATCTGAGACAGGTCAATCAGTCAGCTCTAGCAAGACCAAAAACGTTAAAGAATTGGAAAATAAAAGCCCAAAAAGAGATAAAGAGAAAAAACCTGGGTTTATTCGTAAAATTCTTTCTTCTGTCGATACAATATCTAGAAGAAGAAAGTTGGATGAGGAGATGTTGTTGGATTTAGAAGACCTTCTCATTGCTTCAGATGTTGGCGTATCCACATCCTCATTAATAGTAGAGAGAATCAGGAAGGATAATTATTCAAAAGAGTTAAGCGTTGAGGAATTAAAAAGGCTTATAAGTGTAGAAATTTTCAATATTGTGAAGTCATCAAGTGGTATTCCAAAGTACAATGAGGGCAAACTTAACATTTGGCTTTTCATTGGTGTTAATGGTTCAGGCAAGACAACGACAATAGGTAAATTAGCAAAACAAGAAAAGGAAAAGGGAAGAAAAGTGATTGTAGCTGCAGGGGATACTTTCCGAGCTGCAGCAGTGGACCAATTGTCTATATGGAGTGAACGGTCGGGTATTCCTATGGTCAAAGGGGAAGAAAAAAGTGATCCTGCATCTGTTGTATTTAAGGCAATTGAAAAGGCAAGAAATGAGGGTGTTGATTTGCTTATGATTGATACAGCGGGCCGTCTGCAAAATAAAACAGGCTTAATGGAGGAATTGGAGAAGATAATTAGGGTAATTAAAAAACAGGATGATACAGCTCCTCATAATGCAATTCTAGTTTTAGATGCTACTTCAGGGCAGAATGTCCATTCACAGGTAGATATATTTTCTAAATCAGCAGGAGTGAGTGGTATAATCATGACTAAGCTAGATGGCACTGCTAAGGGTGGAGTTTTGGTCGCTTTAGCAGATAAATTCCATTTACCAATCCATTGTGTTGGTTTAGGGGAAAAAATGGATGATCTAGCTCCTTTTGATCCAAAACTATTTGCAAATGCCATAGTAGGCCTGGATCAGGACATAGACGAATGAAAATCTATTTTATCTAAGGTAACATTTGCTGTTGAGTTTATAAATTTGAATGAATTTCAGTGTATAAAAAAAGGAGTCTCTTAATTGGATAAGAAAGAAGAAGAAAGACCATTTTCAAAACTAGCCTTAGAACTAGGACCATTAATCATTTTTTTTGTGTCTTACTATAATGCTCCGATCCCTGATTCAATGGGGATAGATTCCAATCAAGCAGACATTTTTAAGATTATTTTTGCGACAAAAATTTTTGTGCCAGCAATCCTAGTTTCTTTATTTCTTGGTTGGTTACAGACTCGGCAACTTGCTAAGATGCCTTTGATCACCGCTATTTTAGTAGTAGTTTTTGGAGGTTTAACTATTTGGCTCAACAATCCCATCTTCATCAAGATGAAACCAACAGTAATCTATTTGATCTTTGCGGGTGTCTTGAGTTTTGGTATTATTAGGCAAAAAGCATATCTCAAATATTTAATGGGATCTGCAATACCCATGAATGAAGAAGGCTGGATGAAATTGAGTAAAAGGTTTGCGGGCCTTTTTCTTCTGTTAGCATTGGCAAACGAATTAGTGTGGCGAATATTTTCCCAGGATTTCTGGGTCAATTTCAAAACTTTTGGTCTCCCAGTAATTCTTTTAGTATTCATGATTTCGCAATTGAGACTTCTTAGCACCTATTCCAATGATACGAACAAGGATGACATTGAATCCTCAGATTAATTAATAAAATTTTTAATCATTTTTTCATAAATGTCTTTGGTTATTGGGCCTGGATGTCTATAAATTATATCCCCCATTTGGTTTATTACAAACGTTTCTGGAACTCCATAAACACCCCACTCAAGTGCATTCCTCCCAAGAGGATCGGTTCCTAATTTATCAAAAGGATTGCCATATTTGGTTATGAAATCTAAGGCTGATGCCTCCTTATCTTTATAATTTACTCCAATTATTTTGACATTAGTCATTGTGGAAAATTTTTCAAGCTGGGGATGCTCAGCTCTGCAAGGCGGACACCAACTAGACCAGAAATTGACGAGTGTAATCTGTATATTATCTGTAGGTTGCAAGTCTTCTTCAGTGACTCTAGGTAAATCCCCTAATGGAGTTAAAATTAGAGCTGGAGGTTTTTTGCCAATGTATGCAGAGGGAATGCTCTCACTATTATCGTTTTCTAATGCGCTGAAAGCCAGAGTGATTAATAATAGAAATATTGCTAAGGGGATTATCTTAATCCAATTAATCATCTTGGGCATCGATGCTTTTTTTCTGTTCAACAACGAGCAATTCTTTATTTACCTTTCTTGATTTCAAAATTGTCATGATCAATAAAATAATGATCAACATGCTTGCACCACCATAAGCTGATATTATTGTCCAGGTATATTTGCCAAAATCTATCATCTATATTAATTCATTCTTAATAAACTGGTGGTCCTTTTAATCCTAATCTCTGTTCGGGTTCTGATTAATAAAAGGGTAAAGAAGAGGGAAACAAATCCTAAAAGGCATACCAGCAATGGAAGATAGAAGACGTTGGATATATTCTCTTCTTTATCTAATGACATGGAGGCTCCTTGGTGCAAGCCCTGGTTCCAGAAAATAACGGCATATCTTGATAACAATGCAAAGATGGAACCAATTATACATAGCAAAGCTGATAGATCGCCAACTTTCTCGTTATACTCCATTGCAGACCATATACTTATATATCCGATATAAAACATGAGGAGAATAGCAAAGGATGTCATTCTAGGATCCCAAGCCCAATAAGTGCCCCAGATGGGTTTTCCCCAGATGGCCCCGGTCAAAATAGCTACCAAGGTCATTGTGAGCCCGATTGGAGCAGCGGCTTTAGCAGCTAGTAAGCTTACATGATGGCGTCTTATTAACCAAATAACTGAGGCTATCAACATCATTATATAGATATTAATGGCTAGGAAAGCACTTGGAACATGTATGTAAATTATCTTCACTGCTGCTCCTTGCCTATAATCATTAGGGGTGAAGAAAACTCCCCAAAAGATTCCAACCGACATACTAAGTACAGTACAAATTGTTAACCAAGGGATCAATTTGTTTGCTATCGAGACAAAGCGCTTGGGATTTGCAAACTCCCATAGTGACCGGCTATTTTTATGCATTGAGTACTTCCTACGTATAATGGACTTTTATGATAATGGCAGTAATGAAAGGTGTAATTGCAATGCAAAACAAAGAAATAGCAAGCATAATTAGAAATGCCATGGAATCATAGACAGAATTTGTTACTAGCATGGAAATCTTAATTCCAAAAACTAAAATAGGTAAAAAAGTAGGTAATATGAAGATGGGTAATAATAGGTGGTTCGCTCTTTCGCCCAAGGTTAATGCTGAACCTATAGTTGAAATGAAGCTAATAGCTGGAGTTCCTATCATCATCACAAGTAATATCCAAAGGGAAGAGTTGAAGTTTATTCCCATAGATACACAGACTATTGGTGTTAAGAGCATCATAGGGAGGCATGTAGTTACCCAGTGAGCGACAGCCTTTAAGATAACAATAGTTTCTAAAGATATTGGAGAAAGCATGAACCAATCAAGGGTGCCATCATCATAATCATTTTGAAAAATCATATTTATTGATAGTAAGGCGGACATGGCTAAAGCTATCCACAGGATAGAGACAGAATTTTTGTCGGCTCTGATCCCAAATTGGTTCATACTGATATTAGCAGTCAAAACTACAATTATAAAAAAACTGGTGGACAAAAACAAACTCCTACCAGCGGTAGAGGCTTTAATTTCATAACTGAGAATATATAGCAAAGGGTTCATTAGTCTTTATATGAAGGGGTTATTTCGCTGAAGTGAAGATTTATCCAAACTGAGATGGATGTCAGAACTAGGTTTGATTCCTATGTTGTCATGGGTTGCTATGACAGCTGAACCACCATTACTGCAGTGGTCCTCTAATATGCTTTTAAATAGTTGGATATTTGCTGTATCTAAAGATGCTGTGGGTTCGTCCAACAGCCAAAACTTTTTCATTTCTATAGTGAGGCGAGCTAAAGCTACCCTCCTACCTTGCCCTTCGGAACACTGGTGCAGCTTTTTATTGAGGATCGGTTGAACATTCATTGGGTCAGTTTCAAAATCGTAGCATTTTTTTGTTATTCCTTGCCAGAATGATATTTGCTCTCTAACTGTGAGATGTTGTTTGAGGACATTCTGATGGCCCAAGTATAGGAATTTTTCCGCACGAATCTCTCTGTCATTTGTGATGTCTATTTCATCAAGAGTTAAAAGACCTTCTGCAGTACCTAATAAACCGGCCAATAATCTTAAGAGCGTAGATTTTCCAGATCCATTTGGGCCTTTGACAAAACAGATTGATCCTGGGATAACGGAAAAATTGATTTCAGAAAATATTAAGTTTTCTCCTCGTTTACATGCTAAAGAATGTCCGGTTAACGTCATTTTGAAAACTTTTGAAGTGCTTACATTTTGTCTGATACTATTTGATATCTAATAAGTAAATGTTTATTACACATTATAGGACTTTGTAGATTAAGTTAAATTTAGGAAATATAAAATTTTTGCTTGTTAACTTTCCTCTTATTATCTAGAGAACACGGAATTTGGAGAAATATTGATGATTACAGTTGGAAGTAACGCATTAAATTGTAGAAGAAGGTTTAACCTAGCGGGCCAAGAGTATTACTTCTATTCAATGTCTGCATTAGAAGAGACGGGCTTAGGAGATTTTGGTAAACTCCCAGCTTGCTTGAAAGTCCTTGTAGAGAATCTACTTAGATTTGAGGCTATGGATGGGTCCGGGGTCAAACCTATAAAGGCATTCAAATCATGGCTAGAGAATTCAGGGAGACATAGTGAAGAGATAGAGTTCAGACCGTCTCGGGTTTTGATGCAAGATTTCACGGGTGTCCCGGCAGTTGTGGATCTTGCTGCAATGCGTGATGCTATGGTTGCATTGGGAGGTGATCCAAAAAAAATTAATCCATTAAACCCTGTTGATTTAGTGATTGATCATTCAGTGATGATTGATTTTTTCGGAACATCCGACTCCTTTGATAGAAATGTGAAGAGAGAATATGAGAGAAATCTGGAGAGGTATAGTTTTTTGAAATGGGGCCAACAGGCTTTTCAGAATTTTAGGGTTGTGCCACCAGGAACAGGTATATGTCATCAAGTTAATTTAGAGTATCTCAGCAAGACAATTTGGACGGACTTCGATCAGGATGGTAATTTGATTGCTTATCCTGATACTCTGGTGGGCACTGATAGTCATACCACGATGGTCAATGGCTTGGCTGTTTTAGGTTGGGGTGTAGGAGGCATCGAAGCAGAGGCGGCAATGCTAGGGCAGCCGATTTCTATGCTACTACCTGAAGTTATTGGCGTGAAATTAACTGGAGAAATGTGTGATGGAGTGACGGCCACAGACCTAGTTCTCAGAATTGTAAAAATTTTGCGGGACTACGGGGTAGTTGGTAAATTTGTTGAATTTTTTGGTGAAGGTCTAAAAAATTTAAAATTGGCAGATAGAGCAACAATAGCCAATATGGCTCCTGAATACGGTGCGACATGTGGTTTTTTCCCAGTGGATGAGGAAACCTTAAGGTATCTTGAGCTATCTGGTCGAGGAAGGAGCCCAATAGACCTAGTTGAATACTACTCAAAAGAAAATGGTATGTGGGCTAGTTCAGAATATGGCCCCACTTATACCGACATTATAGTTCTGGATATTAGTGAGATAGAACCGGCGATTTCTGGTCCTAGAAGACCACAAGACTATGTACCATTAATATATGCCAGCAAAACGTTTGATGAAGAGTTACGAAAAACCTATGATCAAGGCATAGAAAATAAGGTCAAGGTAGAAGGAGAAAATTTTGCTCTAACCTCAGGAAAAATTGTCATAGCTGCCATTACATCTTGTACCAATACTTCTAATCCAAGCGTGATGATTGCAGCAGGGTTGGTTGCCCGTAAGGCTAAGGCTTTCGGCCTCAAAGCTAAACCTTGGGTTAAGACATCACTCGCTCCTGGTAGTAAAGTTGTTTCAGATTACTTAGTCAAATCTGGTTTGCAGGATGATCTAGATTGGCTTGGATTCAATTTAGCAGGATATGGTTGTACTACTTGCATAGGTAATTCTGGCCCCTTGGATTCTCAGATTTCCAAAGCAATAGCAAAGGGTAATCTAGTAGCAGTTTCCGTTTTATCAGGTAATAGGAATTTTGAGGGTAGAATTAGTCCAGATGTAAAAGCGAACTACCTTGCTTCACCGCCCCTAGTCGTGGCTTATTCTTTAGTAGGGGATGTTACTGTAGATTTAACTAAGTCAGCATTGGGGCATGATCAAAGTGGTGCAGAGATCTTTCTTAAGGATTTATGGCCTACCACCGATGAAATAAATACTTTGTTAGAACAGGTAGTAACTCGAGAATCATTTCAGGAACAATACGCTATGATATTTGAAGGGGATAAGAATTGGCAATCGGTAGAAACAGCTATCGGTGAGACATACAGTTGGCCTTTGGATTCTACTTATATTCAGAGCCCACCATATTTTAAGGATATGGGGATGGATAAAGCTGAAATAAACGACATAAAAGATGCCCGTATACTGGCAATTTTAGGAGATATGGTTACTACGGATCATATCTCTCCAGCAGGTTCTTTTAAAGCCGAGCATCCAGCTGGGAAATATCTGAGTGAAAGGCAAATACCCGAGAAACAATTTAATTCTTATGGCTCGAGACGAGGCAATCATGAAGTCATGATGCGTGGTACTTTTGCAAACATCAGAATAAAGAATGAAATGTTAAATGGTGTTGAGGGAGGTTTCACAAAGGATCTAGAAGGAAACACGAATTCCATTTTTGATGCTGCCATGTCCTTTAAGAAAGAGAAAACTCCACTCGTCATAATTGCAGGAAAAGAATACGGGGCAGGTTCCTCAAGAGATTGGGCTGCCAAAGGCACTTGCAGAAAGTTTTGAGAGAATTCATCGATCTAATCTTATTGGCATGGGGGTTATACCTTTTGAGTTTGAAAAAGGTATCAATAGGAAAGAGCTTAACCTAAATGGTTCTGAGACAATCTCAATCTTTGGATTAGCTGGTGAACTAGAGCCCTCTATGATATTGAATGCACAGGTTCTCGATGCTTGCAGTAATGCAGTCCATTTTAAGGTAAAATGCAGGATAGATACTAAGGTTGAACTTGAATACGTTAGGCATGGTGGTGTTTTACATTATGTTCTTCGCGATTTAGCAAAAGCAAAATAGCAACTGTTTTGGGATTTCATTATCATGTTTAGAAAGAGAAAATTTAAAAATACTACTGGTATGGAAGTTACCGATTGAAAATGCAAACATCCATTTTTCGAGTTAATGATGCTCAGTGGTTATTTTTTTACTTCATTGTGATTGTGTGTTGGATAGCAATTTTCTTAATGATTGTCGGAGCAAATCAAGGTACTGAATTAGAGAATTTTTATGGCTCTGAGCTTTGGGCTACCATGTGTAAACCCATAGAGAGTTATAGAGATTGGCCTTATTCTTTTTTGATGTGGGCTCTAATGGGAGTTGCGATGATGGTTCCAACAATATACCCAGCGCTGCAAACCTATGATGATCTAGTGCATCTAGGTGAGGCTCCAA
>CACKFK010000039.1 GCA_902599445.1 uncultured Alphaproteobacteria bacterium | reverse complement strand
TATTCATACCATTTCACATGGCTAGGCCGGCCAATTATCCAGTTACCTCAAGACATTTTAGCACTGCAGGAAATAATTTGGGAAACAAAGCCGGATATTATAATTGAGACAGGCATCGCCCATGGAGGCTCCCTTTGCTTTAGTGCTTCAATGCTTGCCTTACTAGACATGGAAGATTTACAGCAACAAACCAAAAAACCAGACTCATCAACAATAGAGCGAAAGGTTATTGGGATTGATATTGATATAAGAAACCATAATCGAAGAGCTATAAAGTGTCATCCAATGTCCCACAAGATCACTATGATTGAAGGATCAAGCATTGAGCAATCTGTATTTGAAAAGGTGGAGAAACTGGTGCCAAAAGGTTCCAAGGTGTTAGTTATGCTCGATAGCAACCATACTGAAGAACATGTTCTGAAGGAGTTGAAACTATATACAAACCTGGTGACAAAAAATAGTTACTGCATTGTCTTTGATACTATCGTCGCACAAATGCCTAGTGAATTTTATAAAGATCGCCCTTGGGACAAAAATAATAATCCTAAGACTGCTATGGACAAGTTCCTAAAAGAAACAACCGATTTTATTGTTGATCAAGAGATTGATAGCAAGTTGCTTTTGAGCATGTCACCAAGAGGCTATATTAAACGAATACATTAATAACGCTGTAAACATTATCTAAAGGATTTATTTCTTGATCAATAAACACTGATTTAGAAAATGATAGCCTCTGGAACCCCTCCAACTCATCCCTTAAACTATTTTTTTATGACAATCACCGGTTGGATTTTATCACTTCGAAAAAGCAACAAGTGGCATGTGTTTTGCAAAATTGCCTCAAAAGGTAGGGTTGCAATGCTTCACATAAACTATTTCAAGTTTGGTCTTAAACAAGAAACCAGGACGGATTCTCTGTTGACTCCCTCTAAGACAAAAAACTCACCCCAAGATATTACTAAACTTGATGAAAGCATGCCAATTGATCAGCCAGACATTTTGGTAACAATTGGCCCAAAGTCAGAAGAACTATCTTCAATTAAAGATATTAGTAAGTACACCAAATTCTTTAGGTTAAATGGCAGCCACAATACGATTGATTGGCATGTTAATGTTGCCAAATCAATTCGAGAAGCATGCCCTACTGCTATGATATTACTTGACATCCCAGGGATCAAACCTCGAACCAATAATCCTAAAGCAATTAAGATAAAGAAAGATGAAACTGTACTTTTTTCCCATGGTTTGAAAAGTGTTAGAGGTGGGATTAAACAGATTCCACTGACAAATCCTTTACCTAAAATTAATACGTGTATTTCATCATTTAGTTTGTCAGATGGTTCACATGAATTTGATTTGTTAGATCACACTGACAATAGCGTTTATGGTAAATCCAAGGAAGATTTTCAACTACTGCCTAAGAAGGGATTAAATATTCCAGCAAGCACATATAATGACGACCTACAACTTGAGGTTTACTTGAATTTTTTGGAAAGGGTTAAAAAAGTAGATTTTGACGCGGTAGGTTTGAGTTTTGTTCAAAATAGTGAATCCTTAAAGGCTGTTCGGAAGATATTTCAAGATAAACTGCTTGTATCCAAAATAGAAAACAAATTAGGTGTTAAGAATCGTGAAGAAATAATAAAATGCTCTGATATGATTATGATTGATCGAGGTGATTTATTTGCCGAGGTTGGCATCACAAATTTCTACAAATCTATTATGGATATCAGCTCAACCACCAAATCTTATGGACGACCTTTGATCATGGCTACAGAAAATCTAGATAGTATGCGATATACATTACAACCATCAAAGAGCGAAATAATAGCTCTCCAGCACTCCATAGAAATAGGTTCAGATCTGTTAATGTTGAGTGATGAGACTGCAACTTCAGGTTTGTACATGAATACCATCAGATGGTTAAACACCTTCTTAAGGGTGCACAAAAAATGTTACTAAGCCACCTTACTAGTTTGCTAAAATACTTTTGAATAGGACAAATCCTTATATGAATAAAATAGAGCATTCCCCATTTAATTTGGCAGACATATATCCTGAGAAACGCGAATTCGGTTTTGAACCAGCAGGCAAAGTAATTTGGATAACTGGTCTATCAGGGTCTGGAAAAACAACCTTAGCTATTGAGCTGGGTAAAAAGATTTCAGCCATAGGCCTCAAACCTATACTGCTTGATGGAGATAGTATGCGCAAAATCCTCTTTGAGAAAATTATTCTTGACAATGATTATAGTAATGAGAGTAGAAAAACTTTTGGTATGGCTTATTCACGATTAAGTTTCTTTTTAGCAGCTCAGGGTTTTGTTGTAATAACCTCAGTAATAGCAATGTTTGAGGAAATATTTGCCTGGAATAGGATTAATCTACCAGGATATTTTGAAATATATTTGAAGACCCCTATAAAAGTTCTTCAAAAAAGAGACTGTAAAGGAATTTATGCGGATTTCAAAAGGAAGAAACTAAAGAATGTTGCTGGACTTGACTTAAAAAAGGACGAGCCAAAAACATCAGACTTGATAATAGAGTACGAAAAAGGTCTCTCTGCTAAGGATAAAGCTACCTCAATCATGACATCATTAAATGAAAATCGATATTTTATCTAATTATTCAACTTGCGAAATAACGTCTGAGGTTATTGGAACCAAAAATCATTTGATAGTCTTTTTCAAAATAAGTGACATCACAGTATCATAAACTGTCTAATGCCTATAAACATAGGCATACATTATTAGGGAATTACACTCGTATCTTTGTGAATCAAATAAACCGAATCATCGGAGGAATAGTTTTTCAGAAAAGAACCCTAGGTTCATGAACCTTAAAGCTCATAAAAAGTGGCTAACCCAAACTCGAAGAGATATGAAATATACCTTACTGTGTCACCAGATTTAACTATATTATGTAATCACATATGAGGATCATAGTTTGGGAACTAGGCCTTTGATTTTTGTTAAAGGCTTAACGTATGCTTAATATTTAAAATAAGATTTCTCCTCGACCAACTCTGACCCAAAAGCCTTATTTATTTTTCCCTTAATTACTGAACGTTGATCATTTTTTATATAAACGCTCCGAGCCAATTGGATAAATTCATTATCAAAAGCCCTTTTTCTCTCTTTTTCTCTAATCTGATCTTCAATATTCCAAAGTTCGAAATTAATCTGCCTCAACTTTTCCGTAAATTCCAATGCCAAAAGATTTTCTGCGAAAGCTTTATCAAAAATCAACCTCAAATCTTTTAACTCTTTATCAACATTCTTTAGGGAATCTGGTGAGAGGATTTTTTCCGATTTAATTTGTAGGATTGTGATCTTATCAAATAACTCTCCCCAAGAAATGGGAATAAGAGGGTTCTTCATTTTAATAATCGCTTTCAATTAACAAGTTGTAGAGATCATACTCTATCTCTTTGAATACACCCGTCCAGTCCCCTGGCTTAGTTTGGCGGTATAATGACATAGTTGGGTACCAGGGACTATCATGTCGATCCAATAACCAACGCCATTCCGGAACTTTCTTCAAGGCTACCCAGGTTCGTTGACCTAAAGCTCCAGCTAGATGGGCAACTGCTGTATCTGAAGTGATGACAAGATCACATTTCATCATCACAGCTGCTGTGTCTATGAAGGCATCTTCACCAATGTCAAAATCTGGCCCCAAAGTTGTAACTTCAAAGGAAATATCATTAAGTTGTTCTTCACCCTGCCCCTTATTTAGGCTTATTAACTCAACTTTTGGAATCCTTGATATATTTGCAAATAGTGACAGTGGAAATGATCGACCAACATCAATACTTCCTTGATTGCCCTGCCAACAGATACCAATCTTAAAGCTATTTCCATTTAATTTTTGTGCCCAAGATTTTTCCCTTGCCTTATTAGCGAATAAATACGGGCCATGATAAGGGATAGTTTCAAGTCTAGTTCCAAAAAAATATGGGATGCTCATCAGCGGTATCTCAAAGTCAATTTGCTTGTTTTTAGGGAAACTAGTTATCAAATTAATCCTTCCGTCTAAGCTACTTAGTAATTGATGTAACGTTGATCTCACCTCAAAGCTTATAGAAGCTCCCTTTTTTTGAAGCAAAAGAAGGTACCGGCAAAATTGTATAACATCCCCTAATCCCTGTTCTTCATACACTAAGACGTTTTTCCCCATGATTGATTGAGATCCATCCCAGGCTAACCCGTTTCTAGCAGGTCTTACATTTTTTTCTTTCACCCTTGTGCGCCATTCATATAATCTGAGCCCTACTCTAAAATCTCCTTGAATATTATGAAGTAAAGAAAGATTAAAGTGTGCTTTAGCATTGTTGGGTTGTAGAGAAACAGCTAAATTAAAGGCTTCTTTTGCTTCCTTAAATTTTCCTTCCTCTTTAAGAACGAGGCCAACGTTATTGTGGGCTTCGACATAATTAGGTCTGCATGCCAGGGCCATATTGTATGCATCCAAGGCTTTGACGAACTTACCTTGGGTAAAAAATGCATTACCCAAATTGTTATAGGAATCGGCAAAACTCGGCTTGAGTGAAATTGCCTGCTTATAACAATCTATAGCTTCAGATAACTTGTCCTGGGTGAGAAGAGCATTGCCTAAGTTATTTAGCCCATCAACAGAATTAGGTTGAATTGTAATAGCTTTCCTATATGCGAAGATGGCTTTATCCATTTTGCCTAGAGTTAAAAGAGTGTTGCCCATTTGATTATGCGCTTGGAAAAAATCGGGTTTGAAGGAAATTGCCTTTTCATATGCAGAAACTGCTTGTTCCAGCTTCCCAAGTTTTACAAAGACATCACCCATGTTATAGTACGCGTTTATAAAATCTGACTTTAGGATGAGAGCCTTCTTATATGCTTCTATTGCCTTTACCAACTCACCCTGGTTTTTAAGCACGTTACCTTTACTATAATAAGCCTCGGCATAATCCGATTTAAGGTTTATGGCATTGTCAAATGCACTAATAGCCTCTACTACTTTTCCTAGTTTATTAAGTGCATTACCTTTGTTATTATAAGCTTCTGCAAAATTTGGCTTTAATGAAAGAGCTTTGTCATAAGCCTCTATTGCGTCTTTTTGCTGACCTTGGTTTTGATAAACATTCCCTACATTATTATAGACTTCAGCAAAGTCAGAATCCAATAAGAGTGCCTTATCGTATGCAGCCAAGGCATCTTCTAGCTTACCCAAGTCTTTAAGCGCATTACCCTTATTATTATAAGCATCAGCACATTCTGGTTTCAGGAGAATGGCCTGATCATATTCCTTTATTGCCTCTTCCAGTTTACCTTGGTTTTTCAAAGCAATTCCAATATTAACATAACCTTCTGGATAGTTAGGATTCAGTCTTACAGCATTTCTAAAACCTAATTCTGAAGCATGATTTCTTCCTAGCATTTTGTTGGCAAAACCAAATATGGCCCAAAATATATAGTTGTTAGGGTATTGCTTTGTCAGCACCAAACTTTGTTCGGCCACAGCGACTAAATGGCCTTGATCAAAAAGGTTGAGTAACTGTTTAATTGCTTCCTGCAAATGATCCTCGGCCACATCGGTGCTACGGAGTTGTAACCCGGTTAAACCTTTATGCGCCTTTTCATTTTTTGGGAAACGATCTAACACTTTCTGATAAAGAGTACGCGCTTGTTCAACATCCCCATCTTCAGCATAAGAGTTTGCGCGTTGAAGTGCTTGATCGACAATTAACCGTGCCATACTCGTCTCTTTTATAGTCTTGATCAAAGCCTACCAGTCAGAGAATCACAAATTCAATCACTGGATATACCTTATCAATATCAGAAATCATTAACTAAATCTTTATGCTCATTAGAGTTTGTGATTGCAGTATCTATGCCATTAGTGGAAGATTATTTCCTTCAAATTGGAAAATTCTGGCCAGAAAAATTGCCTGAATTTATATAGAATTACCTAAATAAAAAACTTATAAGATCTAACGTTGATTACAAAATGCAAAATGTCTTACATCTTCAAGCAGTCTTTCCAAATAGTGAATTGTCTAAAGTCAAGTATTGCCAGAACTCGACTAAGCTAGGGCAATACAACAACAGTAGTTTGGAATAATACTTGCAATATTTGGCTTGAAATGGTCGCTAAATTATGAATCTACAAACAACCCATACTACAGTAATTGCAGACAAGAATTATGTCGAAAGATGTCTAGTTGACTTGGCTGGAATCAAGAGTGGCATGCTTGCTTCAAGCTTCGTGAGATCAGCTAAGGATTTATTGAATTTTGTAGACCCTACAAATGGTTTACCAGTACTTATCCCCCATATACCTGGCATGTTTGATTCATTTGAAAAATTTAAGTTAAACACTGAAGAGCTCAAAACCCTGATTTTCGGATCAGTCGATGTTGATTATATTGGGTGTCAATTAGTGATTAGAGATAGTATTTATATAAATAACTTTACTCTGAAGAGCACCTTTCAGGATAAACTTGATGCCTATACAGACGAAATCTTGTTTGCTCAGAAGAAGATCCAGCAGTTAGTGCAAGAATTCACTTCCGTCGGTGCTTTCCAAACGAGAAATATCCCGCATCTGGGTCATGAGAAAATTATTGATCGAATGCTTGAAGATTGTGAATTAGTTGTAATTAACCCTATGCTAGGCCCAAAGAAAGCGGGTGATATAGATACTGAGAAACTTAACGGCTTATATGAAAAGGTATTAAAGCAACGCTATCAAAATAAAATAGAGTTTATTCCCATAAGAGCTAACATGTTTTATGCTGGCCCACGGGAAGCAATACACCATGCTAAATTGCGACAATGGCTTGGATTTACACATTTTTCGGTGGGACGTGACCACGCTGGAGCAGAGGGGGTCTATCAAGATAATGCTGCTACAAAGATGGTAAGCAAGTATCAGGATAAGCTTCCAATAAAAATAATCACCCATGGTGGGGCATTATACTGCTATAGTTGTAAAAGTATAATACTCAAAGGCGATTGTGATCATTCAAAAGAAAACCACCTAGAGGTATCTGGTAGTGCTTTTAGAGGTTGTCTCAATACAAAAGAGGATTATCCCTTTGTATCACCTGACGTGCAGAATTGGGCATCAAGGAACCTCAAATATTTGCAAAACCAAAACTTCTAAAATCTTTTCAGAGACCGTAGACATGAAAAGTATGAAATCTCTTTTTTGAAATGCTCTCTCTAGCTGTTAGAGCAAAAAATCGAGTGAAAAATATTTTGATTAATCCGGCAAATTTGGACAAGATGATAAGGTATTAGTTATCTGATTCGTTCCAACTCTTGATCATATTTTCAAGGTACTCACCCGTACCCTTAAGACTGGTTACTGCACTCTCCATAGCGGAATATTGCTCTAAATATCGAGTTCTTATAGTATCTACTTTATCCTCTATATCTAACAAATCTATTTCAATATCGGTCAAATCCTGGTTTAGGGTGGTTTTTCGTCTTTCAAGTTCCCCCGAAGATGCTAGGATTTGCTCTAAATATTTATCCATAGTATCTATCATACTCTCACCTACATAGACTGTAGCCGATGCAACAGTAGCCTGGGGTATAATATTAACGCCCATGGCATCACCACTTGTTGCAGAATAATAGGTTTGACCAGTGACTAAGTCGGTTCCACCAGTCATTGTGACGCCGCCCAAAGATGACCTCAAATCAACAGGGGATGATGCTTTAGAGGAATCAAAAACATATGCATAAGTGCCTGCTTTGGGAGAGCTAAAAGAATTACTGTTTAAGACCAGATTCGTGTTGTCTGAAGTAACAGAACTGTTAAATATCGCGTCAAAACTAGTGGTATCATTTTCTAATGCTTCTTTAAATGTTGTCTCATTTATTGCCAGTGTCCCGTCCCTTTTGGTGCTAATTCCTAATTCTGAAAAATATTTTGAATTAGCCCCAAAACCTATTATCGCACCCTCTGTTATACTTCTGATTTTTTTTGCTATGGAACCCATCACGGGATCGTAAGCCAAACTTCCCGCCTCACCGTCATCTACACCCTTATCTAATAAGTCATCGAAATATACTCTTGTTACGTTTAATCTATCAACCAAAACCTTGGTACTTAAATATGCCGTTTCTTTATCCAAAGACGAACTAACGCGAAAAGCAGAAGTGGTAGTACTGTTTAAATCAAAACTATAACCTGAGACAATATTTCCTATAGTATTGCTAGCTCTTTTGACTGTTATGCCGTCAACAGTTAACTCTGCATCAGCAGCTCTGGCTTTTTGTGGGCCCGCTATACTGGGTGGGTCCGCCCGAAAATCATTTAAAGCTGACTGTGCCGTTGTAATCTTTAAGGCGTTGTCAGCTCCCATAGCAGACTTCACGACTAAGGAATAGACTCCTGCAGAAGTTTGTAAAACGGATGCAGTAATGCCTGATAAGGCATCAATTGATGCGGCCAAACCTTGTAAGGTATTATTACTGGTATCAACTGTTACTGAATGGGTCACTGCAGGGGATTTATTGGTAAAACCAGAATCATCTGTAGCCCACGTACCAAGATTAATAGATAAGGTGCCTTGTCCTATAGAAGCAGAAGGAGAAGTATATGTGGAGGACCCAGAGAACTGAAGGGTTTGGTGTGATGCTAAGGATACTACCCTTATATCGGAATCAAAGCTTTTGGCAGTTGAATTGTCTGATACTGATACTGACAGTGCTGAATTTGCACTGGACGGCACATATTTATTAGAATTTGCCAGGGAATCTAAATCGGTTTTTAGCGAACTCAATTCACTAACAACTTCCGCAAAAGTTGATATTTCTGTTTCCTTTGTAGCTTTGTCTTCGCTCAACATATTCTTTTTAGGAATTGTGTCAGCTTCAACCAAACTATCAACGATCTGTGTTATATTTAATCCAGATCCTTTCTTGTTTAGAATACTCAGATAATCTACTGTCAAGACTACTTCCCACTCACACCAGGTTTGTTAAACTCCAAAAAAGTGCAACTTTCATGCCATTTAATATCATTATCGCAAATAAAAAAACGTCTCAGTTTCTGAACTTTTTATAGCATTTGAACTAAATATTTTTTTCCTGTGTCGTTACTCAATATTGACAAGTTGGAGGAAAGACATGAATGTTCAATCAGCACTAAATGCCTATAAAGAAACAAATCGCTCCGAAGTTGAAGTAGCTTCACCACACAGATTAATAGAACTGACATTTCAGGATCTTAAACGAAACCTGTTGATACTACGCAGACAAATTAATGATGGTCAAAAGGTTGGTGGCTTAGAATCATCAAAAGCTATAGCTGCTCTTGAAATTCTTAGGTCTAGCTTAAACTTCGAGGAAGGTGGTGAGATAGCTGCAAATCTTGAGCAAATATATGTCTATAGTTTGAACCAGTTAAGAGAGATATTAAAAGATGACAGTGAGCATGAACTTGATAGTGTCATTGCCATAATAAGTTCGCTCGTTGATGCATGGGTGTCCATTTCTGATAATCAAAGAATTTGATCTTGAAAAAAGCATAAAATCTTGTAGACCCACATTAGTATATGGTAATGTCCTATATAGTATTGTTAGGATAGGCCAGCAGAAATATGGAGTTTACATCGGATGTCTAAATTCTGTCCAGAGTGGGTGTTCAGTTCCTGCGTTGCTAAAGCGGCTGGTGGATTTCTGACGGGCAATGCCCCTATTTCTTCTTTTTCTAAGCACCTTACGGACGGCTTAAATCAGCACTATAATGAAATAAAGCCTGAAACTATAGAAGAAGCTTCAACAAAAATACTTGAATTTCTTAGTGAAATAGAAGCTGGAGAAACTGCAATAGAATACATTAGCAACTATATATTCAAAAGGGTGAAGTTTCATGCAAATAATAAACCTCGAAAGCTACAGGGGATATTTGTTGATGAGTTTGCACCAATGAAAACTCGCGATTATAGCGCCGAAAAAGCAGTTATACTATTCAAGGCATTTGTTTTCAGTTCACGCTCAGGCCTCAATACAGAGATTCCTGCAGGTTGGCAGATAGAAGAAGAAGAAGGAATTGGCTGGTTCGGTGATCTTATGAAATCAGAACCCACAATTTTCGATTCTTTGTGAATTAATTAAGCAATTAAATCAACTTGATCCTTAAACCTTGGTGGGTTCTTGGAAAGGTTTGATACATTTTGCATACGGGTAATCATTTCGTTATGTATGTAAACTGGCCTAAGACTAATCCTTGAAGTTAGGTAAGCTTCCGCTGACACTGCACTGGATGCCTGTTGCTTATTCGCTCTTGAACCGTAAAAATTGTTTTCATTAGTTATCCCAGTATGATTCACAATACTCACAGGTTGTGTTGGAGCCAAAGCGGTATTTTGAGATGGCATCATTTTTGCAGCAGAGGGCATTACATTGTCTGAGCCAGGCCGAGAACCTTGGACTCTGGCACCACTATAACCGAAGATATTTGTCTGAGGAAGCATGACCATATCATACATGAAATAATGAAATTGGCAATATACCATAGGATTTAGTCGAAACATGCAATTTGAACAAGTAGCAAAAGCTTATCGGAAGACGGATATGTTTGGCGCAGCAGAAGCCAAAGAACCAGAAACAGTAGTTATTTTGGTAATGGATGAACTCATAAAAGCCGTGAAATCCTTTCAAAAAAATATTTCTATCAAATCAGGTGATTTAATAAATAGATCCAAAAGCTTTTCCCGAGCAATTTCAGTAATCTACATGCTCCAATCAAGCCTGGATTTGGAAAAAGGAGGACAAATTGCGTATGACCTCTTCAGACTATATGAGTTTTTAAGGATCCATCTCATTAAAGACTTGAGAACTGGCTCCGTGAATAAAAGCTTAACTGCCTTGAAGAGTATCACTGACATCAAGGACGCCTGGCTGAAAGTAAGGGCTGCTTAAGTTAATATGCAACATTTAATAGAAAATTTGAAAGATATCTCTGACAGAATAGCACTCGCCCAAGAGAAAAATGATTATGAAGAAATACTTAAACTAGATCACCATAGAAAATTGA
Organism: uncultured Alphaproteobacteria bacterium; assembly: GCA_902599445.1. Lineage (GTDB taxonomy): Bacteria > Pseudomonadota > Alphaproteobacteria > Rhodobacterales > Rhodobacteraceae > CACIIZ01. Next base: position 940 of record CACKFK010000039.1, on the reverse strand, counting down.
TTTTTGAAGATATTTTCTCGATAGGGATAAAACAATTAAGTGAAGCAAACATGGAAACTATCCGAACCATTGCTGAAGCAAACGAAAAGATGATTGCGGAAATCTCAATAGCAGGAACAAAGAAAGCCGAAACTGCTCACAAGAAAATTAGAGCCCTTAACGGATACAATAAATAGTTGATTCTTAGAAAGAAGGTTTTTCAATAGCCAACTTCTTCATTTTCTCAATTAAAGTCGTCCTCCGCAACTTTAACATACCAGAAGCCTTACTGACCTGCCCCGTTGATTTCTCTAATGCTGATTCTATTAATACTACCTCTATATCCTGCAAATGACGTCTCAAATCAATATTATCAAAGTATGAGAACCAATCCTTATAATGATCTGGATGCGGCAAGGGTGCAGTACTCGCATCATTACCTTGATTAATTGGTATTCCAACCAAATCTGCTGCCGCATCCCAAAGTGCTATGCTTTCCTCACCATTCTCAGGCGCTTTAATTTTCAGAAGATTATTCTTTACATGTTCTGAATTTATAGATTTACCATTGAAGAGAACGCAAGCTCTCTCTATAAGATTCTTTAGCTCCCTAACATTTCCTGGCCATGAATATTTCTGAAGCGCCATTAGGGCGCTTTCCTCAAATACAGGGATACTATTGACTGTTTCATCCATGAGGGCAAAATCTTCGAGGATTTTCTTTAAAATTAGTGGAATATCTACAGCTCTTTCTGATAACCTAGGTACATCAATAGGAAATACATTTATTCGGTAAAATAAATCTGCTCTAAAGTCCCCCTTATCTACCTTTAAATTAAGATCTTGATGTGTTGCACATATCAACCTGAAGTCTACCTTAATCGTTTTACTGCCTCCAACTCTCTGGATTGTCTTGTCTTCGAGAGCTCTCAATAACTTTGACTGAAGAGCGATTGGCATA
>CACKFK010000038.1 GCA_902599445.1 uncultured Alphaproteobacteria bacterium | reverse complement strand
ATATTAGTCCTTTATGTACTCAGTAGAATCCAATTTTATATTCCGTTGGGATAACAATTTTTTCCTCCTATCATAAACGAATTATTGAGTCATTTGCCTTGAATCTAGAAATTATTAGTTTATGCAGAAGTGATTATGAGATTCACCTCGTTGCATGCAACTTGTGACATCCTAAAATTGCCCATATTCTCTAGAAGTTCAGCAAACTTTAGCCAAGAACCAAAACTATTTGGATGCAAAGCTACTCTCTCTGATAATAGAGAGCTGGCTAGATCATGTTGTTTAGATTTTATTGCTGCATCTATAAGATAAATGTTGAATACATTAATACCAAAACGCCAAGATACCTAGCTAAGACATTGGGAAAAATATCCTTCACTTATGGCTTTAAAACGATTCTACCAATGACGTTGCCCGCCTCGAGATCATCTAATGCAAAAGAAGCCTCTTTTAAAGGTCTTTGCGTGATTGGAATCGGAAGTTTAATCCCACTTTTTATTAGATCGATTAGCTCCTTGAATTCTCGTAAAGAGCCCACATACGATCCTGATATTTTTATCATTCTAAATGCTAGCGGTGGAAGGGAAATAGTGTGTGCTCCACCAAATAGTCCGACATGCACATGATGACCGCCCTTTCTTAGATTCGAAAGGCCAAATTTCATTGTTTCCGGCAAACCTACTAAATCCAAAGTAGCAGCTATTCCTTTACCATTATTATGATGAGCGTATGCCTGGAGATTCTCGATAGAATTACTGTCACCTGGATCAATACAATAGTTGGCGCCTAAATCTTTAGCAATGCGACGGTGCTCTCCACTAATGTCAGAGACAATGATACGAGCTTTACTCATAGACTTTAGCAAACAAATAGCTGTCAGGCCAAGCCCCCCTGCCCCGATAATCAGTACACAATCTTGAGATCCCAAAAATTCAGGCTGTATTTTTCTTAAGGCACTAAATGTCGTCAGGCCTGAGCAAGCCAAGGTACAGGCCAGATCCATATTTATCCCCGAATAATCAAAAAGATATTTCTTATCAGGAACGATCACATAATCAGAGTAAGCACCATCAACGCGTGTCCCAATTATATTCGGGGAATCACAGACTTGGGTGTAACCGTTAAGGCAAGGTTCACATTTGTCACAACTTATCCAGGGATATATAGTGAAACTCTTGCCAATAATACCTTCATCAGAGCTCTGTCCAGTAGCAACAACAGTGCCTACCGGTTCGTGCCCCATTGTAAAAGGAGTAAAAACACCACGCTCTTCAATAGGGAACTTTTCTCCCTTTCCCAAATCGAAGAAGCCTGATCTTATGTGTAAGTCACTATGACAAACCCCACATGCTTCAACTTGAATTAATACTTCTGACCCTTTTGGAATTGGAGTCTCCATTTCTCGAAGTTCTAATGGTTTCCCCCAATTGATAATTTGCATTGATCTCATCTGATTGGACCTAAGCTCCTAATAAGTATTTTAAACTATTTAATATTTTACTTTTCGGAGTCATCAATTGTTCAAGGATTGAGGCATGGTTTTCTCCGCTCAAGCAACTTATAAAAGCATCACTCCCAGGTCTCCTCCAGAAGGTTGCTTGTTCTTTACTTTGTCTTTGAAATTCTAAAGGTTCCTTTTCTCCATAAAAAAAATGTCCGGGACAAGGAAGGGAAGAAATAGCCAAATGCGCAGAATATTTATTGACTAAGTCATTTCCCAGAAATCCAATATCATTCAAAAAACATTTCTGGATTGGGCTTAAGTCATACACACCTGAGATACCAATGAAACCTTTAAATGATTTACCGATATCGGCAGAAACCTGTGCCCCAAGTTGCGCTCCCGCTGAATGGCCACACAAAACAATTTCTCTAGGATTTCCATCAAATTCTCTTATATTCTCTATTACCCATCTAGTTGCTTCACAACAATCCTGCACAATATTTTCTAACCCAAAATCAGGTAACAACCGATAATTTACAATTACTGTAATTGCTCCTACGGCATCTCCCGCAAAAGCTATATTGCCGAAATTTGATTTGTCTAACATTCGCCAGTAGCCCCCGTGGAAAAATACAAAAACTGGCAATGCCCCAGGCTTTTGATTTTGAGGCTTAAAGACATCTAAAACTTGCCTTGAATGATCTCCATATGGGATATCTAAGTGGCAGTTTCCTTTTTCTCTTCTCATTTGGCTTTCATAAGAAAATTCATCTATCTTGCTATCCCATTCTGGAACAATTCCGCGAATAAAGTATTGAGAATCTAGTGTTTTTCTCTCAAGCTCAGAAAATTCTGTCATTTTTGGAATGCTTCCTCAAATAATTCTATATATGCTTCCAAATCCATTTTTCTTGGATTTGTAACAGAGCACATGTCTTTAACACAATGAAGGGCAAGATCGGGAATCATTTCAAGTGTCAGACCCATTTCGCAAAGATTATTAGGGAGACCAAATTTCCGATTAAGTTCTTCTATAGTAAGCGAAATATCTGAATTAGCATTGACGCCCATAGCTGTCCTTATTTTGGGTAATTTGTCTAAAATATGTTCTTCATTGAAACGTAAAACTGAAGGCAATAAAACAGCATTCAAAGTACCGTGATGAAGTTTTAATTCTTTATTCTTTCCACAGGCGTGGCTCATAGCGTGAACTGCTCCTAATCCCTTTGAGAAAGCCATGCCTCCCTGAGTTGATACGGCCAGCATGTCATAACGAGCTTTCTCGTTTGATCCATTTTCAAATGCTTCTAGTAAGGCACCTTCACCTATAGATTTTGACAACCCAACAAGGCCTATTGCTTCTGCCGAAGGATTTTTTACTGGGGAACAGATCGCCTCTAAACAGTGCGAAACCGCATCCATACCTGTTGAGGCGGTTAAGGAAGGCGATAAACTTAAGGTAAAATCAGGATCAAGAATGGCAACTTTGGGTATCATTTGCGGACTAGCAATAATTCTTTTTTCACCTGAGTTTAAAATTATTACACTTGCTCGAGCAACCTCAGAACCAGTTCCTGAGGTAGTCGGAATTGCTATCAATGGTGCAATGGAGCCTATTTTATAACCCCCGTTCCTATGTACTGCATATTGCTCTAATTCTCCAGGATGGGTAGAAACGAGAGCAACTGTTTTGGCAAGATCAAGTGAAGATCCTCCCCCAAGCCCAATGACTCCATCACACCTCTCTTCTTCAAACATTTTTGCGGCTCTAAAAACATCTATCTCTCCGGGATTTGCAGGTGTTGAGTGAAAGAACTTAGCTATCACGTTATCCTGTAAGTTGTCTTTCAATATTTCACATATACCTGCCTCTAAAATTCCCTGGTCTGTACATATCAGAGGTTTAGTAATTCCCAATTGCTCTAAATTCTTGGGTAATGTGTTGATAACTCCAGATCCTAGGACCGTATTGGTATTATTAGCGATAGTGAGTGTATCAAAAGTCAATAAAAGCCCCTAACCGAATCTATCCAAACGAATTTTACTGCTGCAAACATTGAGTTTTTGCAAAAGTTCCTCTTCACTCAAATCAACCACTATGGGGGGACCCGCCAAAAACCAAGTATCCTTATTTGGTTCAACTTCAGCTATGCTTTGAAACGCAACTTCATGAACCAAACCAAATTTTACCTTTATACCAGGAAAGTTTGTTTGTATTTCTTCTAAAGACTTGTGTTCTGAATAAACTACCGTGACCGATAATGCCCCATTTGCTTTAACCACTAATTCAGAAAGTCGATCCAGGAAAAAATTATCCGCCTCAGAGCGTAGGCCAAAAAATACTTGCATTTTATTTTTTGTAAGATGACCTTTGGCACAAGCATCCTCCATCATAGCTATGATACCAGCAATTCCACTGCCACCGCAAATACAGCAAACATTTTCATCCCCTTCATCTGGCTGAAGTATTGCGCTGCCTAATGGCCCGAAAATTCTTACTTTGTCTCCTAAATTTGCTTCATTGAAAATCCAGTCTGAAACCTTACCCCCTGGTACTTTTCTTATAAGAAACTCCGTATACTCATTTGGAGTTGAGAGGTTGCTCATCGAATAAGCTCTCCAGCCCGTGATACCCGGAATTTGAAGCATGGCGAATTGCCCCGCTTTATATCTAAAGTCTCTCAAGCTGGAAATACTAAAGGTGAGAACATCTTCTGTTAAGAGTTTTTTACTTACCAGAGTACCATCACAATAATCAGGAACTATTACATTATCAGGGTTGATACCAAAAGGTCCAATCATCCGTAATTCAGCATTACTTTCACACAAGGCTTGACACATTAGTAGCCTTCCACTTCCATCAGGAATAAATTTTTTTGCAGCTGCGGAAGGCCATGCATCAAGAAACTTCCCACCAACTATTTTTGCCTGGCAGGTGCCACATGTTCCACTTGCACAGGAATAAGGTAATTTGAGCCCTTGTCTTAGTCCTGCAAAAAGAACATTTTCATTTTTCTCAATATTGATAGTCTTTGATAGTCTCTTACTTTTTAGTGTTACTTGCATTTGCTTTAGTTCAACGTAGCTATGCGATTAGCTTCACTGCGAGCATGCTTTGCCATCCCAATCTTTCCAGTATTCTCCAAAAGTTCTGCATATTTCACCCAAGAACCAAAGCTATTCGGATGCAAAGCAACCCTTTCTGATAATAAAGAAGTTGCTAAATCGAATTGATCAGATTTTATGGCAGCATCTATAAGAAAAATATTGAAAACATCTCTTTGAGCGTGGCTTCCTCCTATCGGTTGGTAACTGTATCTTATTGGGAGTAATTGATTCACAGTAGAAACATAATCTCGCTTATAATAATCTCTGATAGCTGAACAGATTGGAATGGCTAAGGTCTCAACCGTTCTCTTACTATCCTCAGTCGTCGAATTCTTTAGCCTCTCAAGAGAATTTACCTGTTTAACGATTGCACTTTCCCTGCCTGTTCTCCCCAAAGCCATAGTATAATGTGGTTCAGTAAAACAAAGAACATGATCTCCTATTTTTTCGTCAGAAACCACGCCTAATGAATTCCATCTATCACCGACATCAACTCCAAATGATTCAAGCCTTGCAAGGAGAGAAGCTGCGTTTTGAATATCCAAATAAAAACTCTTATCATCAGGCCAAACTGCTTCATCATAGAGATGCAAGACCTGTTTGAACTCTCCTTTCTCTAAGGCGAATAAAGCAGTGTGCCACCACAGGTGATCCTTAAATGGGTTACGGTCTTTCCATTCGCTGAGCGGCTGATTTAACCAGTGGATACCCGCTTTTAGGTTACTTTGCATCTCGTATACATGTGCTACCGCATGAATAGCCCATAAATCGTGTGGATGCCGTTCTACTGCTTCACGACCCAAACGTTCAGCATTATTATAATCGCCACACTCTTCCAAGGCAAATGCGTACATTCCTTGCAATTGCGCAAAACCATATACACTTGCATCCCAGTGTGGGAATACTCTAGAAATTGTCGCCCGCATGTGCAAAGATTCACCTAACCAGAAAAGTGAAAAATGCTGCAGTTTTATGGCCAGTATGTCGAGAGGTTCTGAAAATAATATCTCATCCCAAATTAAGCAAGAAGCTTTAGTATCCCCTGAAATCCAAAAATCTAGTGCCTTGAGATGCAATCTTTCTCTCTTTGTCAAATTTTCCATCTTCCGCACATGGTCGGCACATGTTTTTGCCCCAGTGACAGTAGCTGTTGTTCCCATTGATAGTAATAAGAACCCTTTCAGGATATGGGCCATAGCAAAAGCTGGAGCATTTTCACAAAGTTCCTTTAGAGAGGGATAAGCAGAAAGCCTATAATCTAAGTATTCCTTAATTACTTCTTCAAATTTATTAGCTTGGTCACGGGTTGCCCCTGTTAATTTGAGTCCCCGAGGGTCACTAATCATCATGCCTCCTTAAGCCGTACATAAACGTTACCAGCTTCCAATTTGGTTTCAAATGTCTCTATCGGTTTGGACACAGGTGCACTTAAAGCCTTACCTGTTTTGATGCAAAATCTTCCCTGATGAAGTGGACATTCTATGACTTCCCCAACTACAACACCTTCAGACAAATAAGCGTCCCCATGGGTACACTTATCATGGGTAGCATAAAACTTCCCCTTGGCCCGATAGATTGCAATATCCCATCCGTCGATTTCAGCTGGCATTACATCTTCTTCTTCAACCTCACCAGCCGAAATTGCAAAAACCCAGTCTTTTACATTCATACTTTCCACTTGATCTTCCAGCAAGCACTAGTTCGAGACTAAAATGTAACCCATTACTCTCTTTTACTAAATTTTCTTTGATAGCGGTTGGACTTTCTTCCGTTTAGGGAATACTCCCGACAGATGTTTGGTTAATACTTCCCATTGAACAGCAATATACCCTTTCCCTACCGGGTTCATCTGATCTCCTACTTCCTCGTGCAACTTCTTCAGTTGATGAAAAGGGACGGATGGGGCCAGGTGGTGTTCACAATGATAGGACATATTCCAACAAAAGAACCTGGTTAAAAGATCTGTCGTCACAGTTCTAGCATATGTATGTAAATCTGGTTCCTCGGGACAGCCAGTATGATCAGCTACCCTTAACATTCTAGCTACTGGTACTCCAATAACAGTTGGAATAGCCCAATAAATCAATACAGCCCAAGTTTGAAAATAAATAGAACCTATAATCAATGCCGCATATACCGCTAACATAATTCTAGCTTCCAAATAAATTCTCCACAAATCTTCATCGGGTACAAACTGCCTATTGAATGGATGCATATAACCTCTAGCATGCCTGAAAAGCCAACCAAAATTCTTTATCCATAGATGTATGGCAGATACATAATAAATGTATTCTATCAATGAACGTGGGGCTGGTAAGACAAGTTCAGGATCTTTTCCAGGTTCCTGTGCATATGTATGATGCCCAGCGTGGTCGTATCGAAAATATATTGGAGGCCAAATAGTTACGATTCCACAAAACCATAAAATAGCTTCATTGATCCACCGTGTTCTGAAAGCTGTACCATGACTAGTCTCATGTAAAGGTGCAAAAAGATGGCTGAGCATTATTCCATGAAATAACATTGCCGGCCATAAAAGCCATCCCCAACTAGTTGAAAGAAAAACGATATAACCCGATCCTACTATGCAAGTTAGAAGTCCAAAAAAATACAACAGGCCTGGCAGATCACGCCGTTTTGTGAATTTCTTCAGGGTTTTTCTATCTACTATCTCTCGTTGGCGACGGAGAAGTTCTGCGTTTGCGTCGAGATGTGGCATAACATGCTCCAAATTATCCTGATTCTAAATATCGATTAGTGTTTGTGTATGATCAAATAAACCACAATCAACTTCTTCAGTCAAAATAATGAGCTTGAAGTACATCTTAAGAAATGCTTAAGATAAATTGTGCACATTAAATACTTAAAGACATTCATTGCTATAGCTGATACGGGAAGCTTCCATGCCGCAGCTGAGGTAATGTGCATAACTCAGGCGGCAGTTAGCATGCAAATGAAAACTTTAGAGGAACAGCTAAGGTTAGAACTTTTTGAACGAAACGTTCGTCCTCCTCGGTTAAGTAATTCAGCGAAACTAATATTAGAACAAGTAAAAGATATTGTGGAGAGAAGTGATAGACTAGTGAATAACCTTAGTGTATCTGGCCAGCTTTCTGGATCAATAAGAATTGGAACCATACCGGGAATCTCTTTTCTGCTTCCAGAAACACTGCTTTGGTTAAGAAAGAAATACCGAAACCTCCAGATACGTGTTTTTTCATACTTAACTGATGAACTGATCAGTCAAGTTTTGGCTGGAAAGCTTGATGCTGCTGTAATTTCTGAACCAAAGGTCCTAGATCAACAACTTCTTTCCAGACATATTCTTATTGAGCCATTGGTGGTACTAGCTCCAAAAAATCTAACAGGCCAAACCGACAGATCACTATTAAAAAATAATTCACTTATAAGTTTTAATCGAAAAGCAGAGGTAAGCCTTAGAATTGAAGAAGTATTAAGAAGTCGCAACATAAAAGTTGACCCTATAATGGAGATAGATACCTTGGAAACATTTCAAGTAATGATTCAAAAAGGACTAGGTGTTGGAATACTACCAATTTCTTCCGTAAGGCCCCATTTAAGAGACTCATTATATCTTGTACCTTTTGGTTCACCCCCAATTCAAAGGGTGATTTCACTAATTCAACATACCGATCATCATAAAACTAATACTCTAGATGCATTTTATAGTGCCATGCAAAACAACATTGGCAAACAACAGATTATTGCTCAGTAGGTTTAAAAAGAAAACTAACTCCTAGGATTATCCTTAGGTTTTTCTGAAACCAATGGAAACCGTGCTCTACCTTTCACCGCAGTCGGACTATTGCCAGTCCTCAGATATTGCTTTGATGCATCAAAATATGGTTGAAAATCCCATGCCCTCGAAGTTCCTTTCATTAATACACGTTGGACAAAATGTCTTCTCTGTTGACTAGCAATTATATCTTTCTTCATCTCGACAGGGTTCCAACGATTTAATATATCAGAAACCATTTCTCTTGCCTTATCTTCAAATTCTGGCACTTGGCACAGATTGGACGTCTCGTTCGGGTCTTCTGTTAAATTAAACATCATTCCTGGATCCGTTTCACAATAAATGTACTTCCAATCACCTTTGCGAAGAATCAAAGCAGGAGCATAAGTGCCTTCAGCAGTAAACTCGATCATCACCTCATCTGGCAAATCAATTTTTTTGCCGTAAAGCATGGGCTTGATCGATTTTCCATCAATGAAATCAACCGGTTCTACTTTGTGTCCGGGAGACGCAAAATCAACAAAAGTTGGAAGCAAATCAACTAAGGAAACTAGTGTACTTTCTTTCACCCCCTCCAATCCACCGGGGGCCGCCACAATCATGGGGATGCGTAATGACCATTCAAATGGATTGAATTTATACCACATGCCCCTTTCTCCTAACATCTCACCATGGTCAGCAGTGAAAATGACTACAGTGTTCTCATTCAATCCACTCTCTTCCAATACGTTCTGTAGTCTTCCCACCATGTGATCCATATAACTCACCATCCCATAATATGCATGGCGAGCATTACGAATATCTTCGTTGGCTACTTCATGTTCATCGTTACGGATCAAATAGTAGTATCGTTGAGACCAAGGATCTCTTTCTTTAACCGGTTTTCCTGGAACCAGTGGCATATTGATATCTTTATGATTGTAAAGGTCCCAATATTTTGACTGGGTGGTAAAAGGGTTATGAGGATGTGTAAAACTAACTGCCAAGAAAAAAGGCTCCCCAGGGTGATTGCGTGCATAGTCCCACAACTTAACCTCAGCCTGGTGGCAAGCCTCCTCATCATAGTCGATCTGCAAAGATCTTTCAGATATACCTGCCTCAACTACTGATCTCATTGACATGCCTGAAGGAGGCAACTGATGCCCCTCAGCCAGCCAATCCGGAGTCCAACCAAAATCAGATGGGTAGATGTCAGTTGTTACCCGTTCTTGGAACCCATGCAATTGATCTGGACCTACAAAATGCATTTTTCCAGAAAGACAGGTGTGGTACCCTAAATCAACCAAATAGTGCGCGAAAGTAGGTGTTTGAGCTGGAAATTCTGCTGCATTATCATAGGCTCCGACTCGTGATGATAATTGCCCAGACATCATGGAAAATCTTGAGGAAGCACAAATTGGATTGTTACAATAAGCATTTTGGAAAACCACACCTCTTTTAGCAAGTTTGTCGATATTTGGAGTTTTAACTAGTGGGTTCCCATACTGATTGAGAGCAAAAGCCGTCATTTGATCAGTTTGTATAAAAAGAAAATTAGGCTTCATATGTTTTTCCTTCAAAAATTAGCTTAGATCAGTTTTTACTGATTAGGTAAAAGGGCAGTGGTCGTCCAGGGCAGAAAGGTAATCAACCCCCAAAGAACAAATAATGGCAGTAGTAATTTTAGAATATTCTTCATCACTGAAGGATAAGGTACATTCATTACACCCGAAACAACAAATAAATTCAAACCATATGGTGGCGTGACAAAACCAATCGTAGTTCCGATGACAAAAACGACCCCCCAATGAACAGGATCGATGTTGAAGTGATCAGCAATAGGTGCCAGAATAGGCCCCAAAATTAATACGACAGCTGTAGACTCCGTAATAGCCCCAACCAGAATAATGATCACCATCATTAACAGTATAGACAGATATACACCATATTCTATCCCAATTGATGTGATTGATTCCTGTAATAATTGGGAAAGACCGAGAACAGAAGCAACTTGCTGGAATTGAACAGAGAAAACCACCAATGGAACAATCAGTCCCGTAAGAGACGCACTTTGCATCAATATGTCTGGAATATCACGAAACTTTAATTCTCGGCTGATGAAGATGCCGGCAAGCATACAATATAAGGTCACCACCCCGGCCGCCTCAGTTGGACTAAAATAACCCCAATAAATACCAAAGAGAATTATTCCGATAGCAACAAATCCTAACCAGGCATTCATGCCATTCTTGACTATTCTCAACAAATTAAATGCTTTAAAACCCTGTGTAGGCTCTTTATTTCGAGTTAGAAAAACTGCAGTCGAGACTAAAACCAGCACCATAAGTATACCTGGGATTATTCCTCCAACAAATAAATCTACAGACGAAACATCAACTGTCACACCATATATTAGGAACATGACTGATGGGGGTATTATGACCCCAACCGTCCCTCCAGCGGCAACAAGAGCAGCAGACAAGCCTCGATCAACTCCTTTTTTTTCCAGTTCAGGACCCAACAACCTTCCCATTGTTGCTGCAGTCGCGGCATTAGAGCCGCTTACGGCTGCAAATAATCCACAAGAAACCATAGTAGTGGCGGCTGTTGCACCTGGTAAAAACGGAACTGTACTTCGAGCAAACCTAACCAACTTTTGGGAAATACCTCCCGCTGTCAATAAATCACCAGTAGCGACAAATAACGGAACTGCAAGAAACACATAGATAAGCACGGCTTCATTGGATGTAACCCCGACATTCAGTAGTGGAAACTCTACTACAAAATAGGAAGTTGCAATGACCCAACCTGAAATAACCAGCAAAACTGGAGTTCCTAGTAAGAACATTAGAATGGCTATGCCAGAAATCAATAAAGTTAAATCCAACCAAATTTCTCCTAAAGTGATTTAAGCCTTTTAGCTAACAATGAGATTCTTTTCTTTGTCTTCAGTACCATCTAAATTTCGAATTATCTTATACATATTTTGCATAATTCTAATCATCGCAAAAAACCAACCTGCAGGCACAGCCAAACTGGCAGCAGCCATCGGGATATTGGTGCCAAAAACATGTCGCCCCAGTCGAAAATCGTCCATGACGACTTCTACAGAGGTAAAAAAGACTACGGAGCCCACCACTAACCAGATTAAACAATCGAGAATTTCAAATGCCTTCCTTATCTTCTTTGGCATCATTTCCCTAAATGTCATGAATGACAATTGCTTTCCAGATCTGAGGTTTGCTGACATAGCGAACCAAGCCAACCAAACGAACGCATACATTGAAACATCCGGCCCCCAACCAAATTGTTCACCAGTCAGCATCCGACGCAAAGTTTCTAAACTAACAATTAAAATGAGCGTCATATAGCTGAGCAGCATAACATAACGCTCTATTCTGGTAATTATACCATCAAAAGATATACTAAACATAGCCTATAAAATAATACTTATTACCCAAGCAATTAGGAACATATGCTAAACTAAGAATAAATAAGGTCCTAATTCAAGAGGTTTCACGAAAATTAGGACTTCATATTCATTAGATTAAGTCCACCACTTCTTCATGTTTATTGGTTTACCCTTAAGGCTATCCGCCTGCTCTTTCATAACACTATAGACGTCATAACCTCCAATTTCATCTAGCTGTGATCTTATAGAGCTGTAAAGGTTCATATTCTTCTCAACTCCCCCTAGATCTGCAAAAGCTGAACGTTCATTATCAGTCAATCTGATATCTCTCATAGGAACTTTTTGGTATTCGCTATCTGCAGTTGGTGATCCTCCACTACCTACTATTTCGTTGTTTGCTTTTATGCCTTCCTCATAGGCTAGCTTTTGTGCTTCCCACGCAGATTCATAAACAACCTCTTGTAATCGTCCCGGCATTTTATCAAAACTCTTGCTGGCTAAGAAAGCAGGACAAACTCCAGGCGAGAAATTTACGTCAATAGCTTGAGCAGATACTTTAGTCATTCCATAACCTGCTGCTGCAGAGGGGAATGTCTCCATGGCATCTACAACTCCAGATTTCATTCCTTCCAAGGTTTCCACCCAGGCCAGCGGAATCGGGTTCATTCCAAGACTCTTTGTAAAGTTCTGGAACATTTCACTACCAGATATCCTTATCTTGGCTCCTTTGAGTTCAGCTGGCGTTTTGATGTCACCCTTGTCACTGTATTTTAATCCCATAAATATGCTTCTCATGTCACCATAATAATGTAGCATTTCCATGCCATATGCTTTTCTCATTACGCTTCTATAATGCTTTTCACTTTCTGGGCTAAACAGGAAATTAAATATCTCATCTCTCCCGGCCCACAGCATAGGCCAATCAATAGCATTTGAAAAAGCTGCAACGAGGCTCAAATTTGTCGATGATGCGGAACCTATATCCAAAACTCCACTGGCTACCTTCTTTGCACAGGCTGTTTCTGCGCAAACTTGGTTCTTGTCTAATAATTGGACCGAGATTTCTCCGTCACTTTTTTCTTGAAT
>CACKFK010000037.1 GCA_902599445.1 uncultured Alphaproteobacteria bacterium | reverse complement strand
TCATTTCAAAATACCTCAACCGCATACTATTGCGGTCGGATGTGTCGGTTATCCAATTTCACCGCCTTTCGGTCAAGTGTCTTAAGCATAAAAATTACTTGTTTTTTTTTTTGGTGCAAAGATGCCACAGTGAACAGTGCTTTTTTTGAATTCGAGGGTCCCTTTCAAGCAAAAATTACATTTTAACGCAAGTAATTTTCATTTTAAACTAGAATTTCACTCATTCAAAATCTAAGGTTTTCAGTTGATGACAAAAAAAATATGATGTGAGGCTTGTGGCTGGTGCTAATAAGCGTCAAAACCTTACAAGATCTCTCTCAGATGCGTTTTTGGCAGGTCGTATTTCGAAAGGACAATATTTAAATGGATCGGTACAATTCCAGAGAAGTTGAACCCAAGTGGCAAAAGCAATGGGAAGAATCAGAGCAATTTAAGACAGAGGTCGATCAGTCCAAACCCAAATATTACGTACTGGAAATGTTTCCGTACCCATCGGGCAGGATTCACATGGGACACGTTAGAAATTATACTATGGGGGATGTTGTAGCCCGCTATAAATCCGCCAGAGGATTTAATGTTCTACATCCTATGGGTTGGGATGCCTTTGGCATGCCGGCTGAAAATGCAGCAATGGAAAATAATATCCACCCTGGCGATTGGACCTATCAAAATATTGCTGACATGCGTGCACAACTAAAACCATTGGGTTTATCCATAGACTGGTCAAGAGAGTTCGCCACGTGCGATCCAGAGTATTACGGGCATCAGCAATCGATGTTTATTGATATGTTAGAAGCAGGCCTAGTATACCGCAAAAACGCGACAGTTAATTGGGATCCGGTTGACCTGACCGTTTTGGCCAATGAGCAAGTTGAAAATGGCCTAGGATGGAGTCCAATCGCCAGGGTGGAAAGAAAAGAATTAACCCAATGGTTTTTCAATATTTCCAAATATGCTGAAGATTTATTAGCCTCTCTGGATAAGATGCCTAACTGGCCTGAAAAAGTCAGGCTCATGCAAAAAAATTGGATTGGGAAGTCAAAGGGCCTAGAAATTGATTTTGCTCTTCAAGATGCACCACAAGAATTTAAAACACTTAAGGTTTACACCACCCGGCCAGACACATTATTTGGAATGAGCTTTGCCGGTATTTCTCCTGATCATCCGCTAGCCTTGGCCTTGGCTAAAGACGATGAAAAACTTGCTAATTTCATCGCGGAATGCCGCAAGACCGCTACGACTGAGGAAGCACTAGAAACAGCTGAAAAAGTTGGTTATGAGACGCCCGTTAAAGTCGTTAGTCCTTTGGATGAAACAAAATCTTATCCTCTATATGTAGCCAATTTTATTCTCATGGGTTATGGAACTGGTGCTATTTTTGGCTGTCCTGCTCATGATCAAAGGGATTTGGACTTCGCCCGAAAATATGATCTAGACGTTATCCCTGTAGTGTGCCCTCCAGATGTCGCGGAGAATGCTTTTTCAATTGGAACGGAAGCGTACACAGGACCTGGGTATATTGTGAACTCAGAGTTTTTAAATGGCCGATCGATTGAGGATGCAAAAACTCTGATTTCTAAAACATTGCAGAGAAAAGGTGTCGGTCTGGAAAAGACTAACTACAGACTCAGAGATTGGGGTATTTCAAGGCAAAGGTACTGGGGGTGTCCCATACCAGTCATTCATTGTCCCAAGTGCGGAACCATTCCCGAAAAAAAAGAAAATCTGCCAGTTGAACTTCCGCATGACGTGAACTTTGATCAACCTGGAAACCCTTTGAATAGGCACGACCAATGGTTGGCAGTTTCCTGCCCCACCTGTGGATCAAAGGCCAAAAGGGAAACCGATACCATGGACACTTTTGTGGATAGTTCCTGGTACTTTGCCAGGTTCACATCCCCAAATGCCAAAACCCCAACCGATAAAGAAAAAATAGAATACTGGATGAACGTGGATCAGTATATCGGGGGGGTAGAACATGCGATCCTTCATTTGCTTTACTCAAGGTTCTTCGCACGAGCCATGAATGAAACCGGTCACATGCCTGAACAAGCTATTGAACCTTTTGACGCACTTTTTACCCAAGGAATGGTGTGCCATGAAACCTATCGTGATCAGGAAGGTAAGTGGATACCTCCTAATGAGGTTAAAGAAATAGAAAAATCTAAAGCAAAGCGACAGTTCGTGAGCTTGAGTACCGGGAAACCCGTTGACGTTGGACCTTCAATTAAAATGTCTAAGTCAAAGAAAAATGTGGTCGACCCCACAGATATTATTGAACAATTTGGTGCAGATACTGCACGCTGGTTTATGATGTCAGATAGTCCTCCGGAAAGAGATGTGGAATGGACTACGTCGGGTGTCGAAGCTGCCTGGCGCCACTTACAAAAAGTGTGGCGTTTATCCCATGAAATTTACTCAGAAAGCCTAAAAAAAGATGCTAAAGACGATTATAAGCCGATCTTAAATGGAGAAAGCCACCATGATAATTTGTTGAGGGAAACCCATAAAGCCATAGATAACATCACTAAGTGCCTAGAAAGTTTTGCTTTTAACAAGGCGGTGGCCCACCTTTATGAATTGACAAACGTTATTTCTAATTCAAAAGCTAGTCACATAGTCAAAAAGTATGCCATGAGGATCTTGGCTCAATTGATGCAGCCAATGACACCTCACCTTTCCCAAGAAATTTGGTCTTTGTATGGATCTTCCTCCTTTATATCGCGGGAGCCATGGCCGACACCAGTATTGGAGTTTCTTCAGAATGAAGACTTGATTTATCCGATTCAAGTCAATGGAAAAAGAAGAGCAGAAATAGTTGTACCTAAAGATTTAGATTCTCAAGAAATAGAAAGTCGGATTTTGTCACTTCCTCCAATTACAAATATCCTCAAAGGATCTAAGCCTAAAAAGATAATCATAGTTCCGGGCAGGATCGTTAATGTCGTTATCTAGAAGATGTTTTGGTTTAGGGATAGTAATGAAATCCCTTTTGTTGGGCTGTGGCTTCACACCACTTTTAGATAAGAGCCAAAATGGACCAAGTATTCTTAACCAAGGGAAATTTGATTTTTTTTCACCGAGTGATGAAATCAGTTTTGAGATCAGGGAAGAATTATTAAAGGATCTTGGCTTTCCTAAGGAACCAAAGCACAAAATTTCTCTCAATACTAATCTAACTAGCATAAAAGGCATCATCACCAAAGAAAATGACATAACTAGATATAATCTAATCCTGAGGACAACTTTAGAACTTATATCGCTAAAAGATAATGGCAAATTTTATGAGAAAAATTTCATCTCCGAAACTGCATATTCTGCATCAAAAAATGTTACGGGTTTTGCCACAAAAATGGCAGAAACCAGCGCTAAACAACGCCTAGCCAGAGACACTGCAAATAAGATTGTCATAGATCTACTAATGTTAGGGGAGGAAATCTAAAATTGAGATTACATGAATCAAAACTGATTCAGTTTTTGGGAAATTTACCAAAATCGAAAAAAGTTTTTCTTCTTCATGGTACAGTTGAATCAAAGATTTTATACTACCGAAAACTGGTTGAACTAAAACTATTAGGAAAAAATGCCAGGATGGAAATGCGGTTAGTTCCTTTGGACCGGCAGATATTGACTAAGGAAAAGCACTTACTCTTACATGAGATGAAGACCCGGTCTTTTTTTGGTGAACAAAAAGGGATACTCCTCGAAAATGTCAATGATAAGGAAGCGCCAATAGTTTTGGAAGCAATTGAAAGGCTTGAAGATGACGATCCTTTTCTGATTATGACGGCTGGATTTTTGAATCAAAGCTCAAAACTTCGTAAATCTGTAGAAAGCAATCCTTGTTCTTGCTCGGTAGGATTTTACCAATCAGAAATGACTAGCCGAGAGATAGAAACCCTACTGCAAAAATGGAAAATAAAAGTTGACGAAAACAATGTGATAGAGACTTTAGAAGATTTTTCAAGAAATTATGATTTCCTAGAATTTCGCCAAGAATTAAAGAAACTTGCTCTTTTTAAAAGCTTTGATGAAAAACCATTATCCCTAGAAGAAATAGAAAAAGTATTTTCTTCTGAGTCAAACCCAAATGAAAAAAAACTGATTGATTTCTTGGTTCAAAGACACAAAGATCACATGCTAAATTATTTTAGGGGTTATGGGGAAACGATAAAAAACCCAGTTGGTTTCGTCAATAGGGCAACAAACCAATTCAAACTATTGCACAAATTACGATGCCACGAGGGTAATACTAGTGACATTCTTACAAAAATTTGGCCACCAATACTGGGAAAGAACAGGGATCATTTGATCTCAACTTCTAAAACCTGGGAAATAGGTAATTTAGAATATGCCTTAGAGATTTTATACGAGCTAGATCTTACCTTAAGAAGGAATTCAAGGATTTCCGCAAAAAGCGTGCTAATCTATGGTTTCTTAGAAATTTGCTTATTGAATAATTGACACTAGAACCAGATATTTAAAATTTGATCTCTTTCAAACACAAAAATAAACCAGGAGTTTATATTTATGACCAATACAAGTGAAATTATCGCTGAAAAACTTCTTAGCTTGTCAAGAAAATTTGGTTCAGAACATGCTGATGTATTAATCACCAAGGGAAGAAATAAATCTGTTGAAGTGAGGGAGGGGGAACTTGAACAAATAGAAGGTTCTGATTCATTAAGTATCTCCTTGAGAGTGATGAACAATCAAAAATCGGCCATTGTATCTTGCTCTGATTCCAGTATAGAAAGTTTAGAGCAAATGACAAAGAGAGCCACTGAGATTGCCAACGAATCCATACCAAATCCTTTTATTGGTCTGGCAAAAAATAGCGACCTGGCTCAACAATCAACAAAAGCTTCTATCGATCTATCCGAACCTGAGGAACTAATCCTTAACGATCCCTTGAAACTAAAAGATATGGCGATCAGAGCTGAAAAGGCAGCCCTTAACTCAGAAGGAATTTCAAAAACTGACGGAAGTTCGGCATCTTCCTCTCAACATGAACTCTTGCTTGCTACTTCTAATGGTTTTTTAGACAGCTATAATAAGTCATCTTATGCTATTGTCGCGTCTGCAATTTCTACGTGTGGGTCCAAGATGGAAAGAGATTATGCATTTGAACAGCGTGTGTATTTCGAAGATCTACCTCAGCCAGAAACTATAGGCCTACTTGCAGCTAAAAGAGCAAAGATGATGCAAGGAGCAAAAAAGCCTGTCACTGGCAATTATCCCGTGATTTTTCACGAGAGAATTTCTGGGTCAATAGTTAGTCATATATTGGCGGCTATTAACGGCGAAGCCATTGCAAGGGGTTCAAGTTGGCTTTTAGACAGCATCAATAATAAAATACTACCAGAAAATGTCAGTCTCATTGAAGATCCTCACCTTCCAAGGATGTCAGGCTCTAGGCCTTTCGACGCTGAGGGATTGCTAACATCAAAAAGATTTTTTGTCCGAAATGGAATCCTTAAAAGCTGGATATTAGATCTAAAAACAAGTCGGCAATTAGGCCTGAAATCAACTGGAAATGCCTCTAGATCAGCAGCAAGCCCCCCATCACCTGGGACTGGAAACATGGAGCTAAAAGGTGGTGATCAGAGTCTCAATGACCTTCTTAAGGAAGCTGGTGAAGGTCTAATGGTCTGCTCCCTGATTGGATCGTCAATTAATCCAAATAACGGTGACTATTCTCGCGGTGCAACAGGATTTTGGTTTAAAAATGGTGAAATCACTCACCCTGTAAATGAATGTACTATTGCCGGTAATCTAAAGAAAATGATAAGAAATTTAACTCTAGCAAATGATAGCAAGCCTTATTTATCTAGAAGGGTCCCCAGTATCTTAGTTGAAAACATGACTATAGCGGGTAATTAAAAATCCGTAAGAAGTTTTGGAAGGAAAGTAAATCTGGTGATGCTAAGAGCTCCTAAATTTTGGTTTAGAAAAAAAAATGAAATAAACATCCCCTCTTTGCTTCTAACTCCACTCAGCAAATTTTGGGATTTTTTGATTAAAAGACGAATGCGGTTGGGATCTTGGGAGAAAATGCCTCTACCAATTATATGTGTTGGTAACATTGTCATAGGGGGTGCTGGCAAAACACCCGTGACACAAGCACTTCAGACTTTATTATATGAGATGGGCCTTGAACCTCATGTAATCAGCAGAGGTTATCGTGGCAAAGTACGTAAGCCAACATATGTTTCTGCGGCCAGTGACTTCTCAGATGTTGGTGATGAACCTATTTTGCTCTCAAAAACTGGACCGGTTTGGATAGCAAAAAATAGAACACTGGGAATAAGAAAGGCATGGGAAAAAGGTGCTAACGTTGTCTTACTCGATGATGGTTTCCAAAATACTGGCGCAGCTAAAGATTTATCCTTAGTTGTAGTAGATAGTAAAATTTTATTTGGGAATGAACGCTCCATACCTGCAGGTCCGCTAAGAGAACCTATAAGCTCGGGTCTATCTAGGGCCGATGCTATTATTTTAGTGAATCATGATGCAAGTAAGAAATCAAAAAAACCAGATTTCGACTTTCCTAAGGATCTACCAGTCATAAACGCTATAATCAAACCTCATACAAAACTTTCAGATTGGGCTGGCAAAAGTGTTGTTGCGTTTTCTGGGATAGCTCATCCAGAGAAATTCCGTGTGACTCTTGATAATTTGAATTGTAAAGTTGTGAGCTTTGATAACTTCCCTGACCACTATCCCTATAAAAAAGGTGACATCGAAAAATTGAAAACTAAGGCGAAAAACCTTAATGCTAACCTTGTTACTACTGAAAAAGATTTCATAAGGATTCCTTCCTCACAGCAAGAGAGCATCCTAACTATTCCGATTCAAATTGAATTTGAAAACAAAAATATTATTAAAAAAATACTTCAGGAAAAACTCCAGAAAGATAGTGCCATTAAAAAAATTATTCCAAATCTTTCTCGATAATATCTTTTAAATCTTCATACGATAAATTTCTGACAAGTTGGCCATTTATTATTAAACTTGGCGTGCTAGAAATACCATCTTTGGTAGCATTTTCTTGAAATGATGATACCAGCTTTTCAGCTAAGTCATCGTCCTGCATACAAGTAAGAGATTTCTTATCAGTTAAACCAGCCTGCCTGCCTATAGACAAAAGTCCTGCTTTAATATTTTCTAAATCCCCTTTAGCCCACTCTTGTTGTTTTTTGAAGATTAAATCAATCATTGGAAAATACTTTTCGTTGCCCTTGCAACGCGCTAGAAGGCCAGCCCAAAGACCTGGACCATCAAAATAAACCTCTCTGTATTCCAGCTGAGCTATTCCTTTATCAAGGTAATCTTCCTTTATTTTTGGTAATACTTCCATATGAAAAGTAGCGCAATGAGGGCATGTAAAAGATGCATATTCAATAATCTTTACAGGAGCATCAGAATTTCCTAGTGTCATTGGAGATACTAATGTCGACTCGAGATTGTTATCTGTTTCTT
The DNA here is from genome assembly GCA_902599445.1 of uncultured Alphaproteobacteria bacterium. Classification (GTDB taxonomy): domain Bacteria; phylum Pseudomonadota; class Alphaproteobacteria; order Rhodobacterales; family Rhodobacteraceae; genus CACIIZ01. Next base: position 5,518 of record CACKFK010000037.1, on the reverse strand, counting down.
CTGCTAAATTTGAAGTGCTAATTAAAAAAAGCATCCCTAAAATCGTAAACCCAAAACTGAAAATTTTTCTTTTCCTTACCAGCATTAAATCCCCACTGTTCTTTAATTTAATTTTTTTATTAATTCTTACATCTCTGTATTTTTTTTTTTCTATAGAGCCAATTTTTTTGTAAAGAGCATAGTAGTTCCCTAAGTTCAGGATCTGAAGACCCAATCATAAGTTTTTCTTCCTCATGATAATCAATTTTCTCATTGTCATTGGTATGATGTTCTATTTGCTCATTTTTTGTCTTGTTGACAGTTCCTAACAGATCTAAATCACGACTTACATCAAATTTTATTTGCTTTACAGCAAGACGTCCATAAAAATCGTTTATCCTTTCAATAATATTAGGCGCACGCAACTGCATCTCTGGTCCAAGGGCTGAATTGATCCTCACGGTTAAGATAGCTCCATCATTTCTGTGGGAAAATTTCATCCTAATTGGGGTCGCCAACGCTGAAATATGATCTCCAATAATTTCATGCCACTTAGTAAAAAGAGTATGGTAAAGAAAGCGCCTCTGCTTTAAGCTATCAGTCATTATCTCTTCTAAAATTCTTGAGGCTTTTTGCAAACTCTATTTCCTAAGATGAAAGTGGATCTTGAACCCCAAATTAAACCATAATTTCCACCTGGTAAACAGACAAGATACCACTAATGCATTGATAAAGTGGTATGATAAGAATGCTAGAAAATTGCCTTGGCGTATTTCTCCCACTCAGTCAAAAAATGGGGTCAAACCTGATCCTTATCGGGTCTGGATCTCCGAAATAATGCTTCAGCAAACAGGCGTCAAAGTAGTACAACCTTACTTCACAAAATTTATCAATAACTGGCCCGACATTCATTGTCTCAATCAGGCCGAAGAGACAGATGTTTTGGCACTCTGGTCAGGACTTGGTTACTACAGAAGAGCAAGAAATTTGAAAGCTTGTGCCGAAATTCTGTGCACAGAATACCAGGGACATTTTCCTGCCGATGAGAAACTACTTTTGAAATTGCCTGGTATTGGAAAATATACTGCAGCGGCTATACTAACTATAGCTTTTGGTATTCCTTCTATCGTTGTCGATGGTAATGTGGAAAGGATTATAGCTAGGCTTTTTAACCTAAGGGGTTCTATAGATAAATTAAAACCTCAAATACGTGAATGTATGCTGATGATCAGTCCTAACAAACGACCTGGGGATTTTGCTCAAGCTATGATGGACTTGGGCGCTACAATATGCAAACCCTTAAACCCTCAATGCCCTAATTGTCCAATAGATTCTTTTTGCAAAGCCCATAAAAATAGAACAACAAACATTATCCCAGCAAAAGCCAAAAGAAAAATAAAAGTTCTTAGGAAAGGTTATGTTTATCTTGGGATAACAAAATCTAACAAGATTGCAATGGTGGTTAGACCTAAAACTGGGTTGTTGGGAGGCATGATGTGTCCTCCATCAAGTGAATGGTACATAGATAAACACCCTCCCAACAACCCACCAATGCCCGGCACGTGGGTTATGTTGAACCCGATTGTACGGCATGCCTTTACTCATTTTGACTTAGAGTTAAGCGTCATGATTGCAACAATTCCCCATATACCCAAAGGGTATATTTTGAAATCTTTTGATATTTCAATCACGGACTCAACACCTTCTCTAATGAAAAAAGCCATTATTTTAGGATTAGAGAATTACAAGCCTTAATGGAGGTCGAGGGATACTTATTGTATTTCAGCCCTTACCTTTTGTCGAAGTATATCGATTGGTGCAGTGGTCCCATCTACCTTGAAATGCCAATAAGCCCAACCATTACATGATGGAAGACCCTCTAAAATTGCACCCACCTGGTGAATAGATCCTTTCGCATCGTGAGCTATTAAAGTTCCATCGGCTCTTATCTTGGCAATGTACCTACCATTATAAGAGTGTAAATCTTGTCCTGGATTTAAAATACCTCTTTCAACTAAAGAACCAAAAGGAATACGTGGTAAATTTCTCTTTCCCTGTGAAACCTCCAAGGAAGTCTTATCATAGGGTGAAATTTCTTTGATCCTGTTTTCTGCTATATCCACATAGTTTTTATTTCTTTCTATACCAATAAATTTTCTTCTCAATTTTTTGGCTACCGCCCCAGTTGTCCCTGTGCCGAAGAATGGATCCAAAATGATATCACTTTGCTTAGATGATGCTATTAAAATGCGATGAAGGAGTGCTTCTGGCTTTTGAGTAGGATGAGCTTTTTTACCGTTATTGTCTTTAAGCCTCTCCTTACCATTACAAATAGGTATAACCCAATCTGATCTCATCTGTAAGCCCTCGTTTAACTCTTTAAGGGCTTCATAATTAAAAGTATATTTGGAACTATCAGATTTTGAAGCCCAAATCAGAGTTTCATGCGCATTGGTCAACCTTTTGCCGTGGAAATTTGGCATAGGATTGGATTTTCTCCAAACCACATCGTTTAAAATCCAATAACCTAAGTTTTGTAATATTGCCCCAAGCCGGTAAATATTGTGATAGGAACCTATAACCCAAATTGCTCCATTTGGTTTTAGAATTCTCCTGGCTTCTAGAAGCCACTGCTTGCTAAATGAATCATAATGCTCAAAGCATTGAAATTTGTCCCAATCTTCATCTACTGCCTGAACTTTGGAATTGTCAGGCCTGTGTAAATCACCACCTAATTGCAAATTGTATGGAGGGTCTGCAAAAATAAGATCTACACTATCCTTTGGTAATGTTTTCATTACATCTACAGTTTCTCCACAAAGAACTATGTCTGTCTCAAGTGGTTTTTGCTTATGATCTGCCACGTCTACCAATTTGTAACCTCATTTCTTATAAACTGGGCTAGACCATGATTCAAAACATGAATCCTGTCAAATACTTTTTGGAATCAATAGGTTATTTAATTTTCTTCACACAACATATTGTGTATTGGTTTGAACGAACGCCTATGACTTGGCGTCAGTCCTAAAGAATTTAAGGCAAGAAAATGGGCTTTAACGCCATATCCTGCATTCTTATTCCAACAATAACCAGGATATTTTTTGTCTAATAATGACATATGATTATCCCTAACGACCTTGGCTACTATTGATGCTGCCGAAATCACTGGAACAAACTGATCTCCCTTGACGATAGGAGTAGCTCGATTGTGTAATGCTTTAGGTGCCATATGGCCATCAATTAAAATGACATCGGGATTTAGTGATAGCGAAGAAATGGCTCTTTCCATTGAAAGAAATGTTGCTTGAAGAATGTTCAGGTTTTCGATCTCTTTAACAGACGCAAAACCTATTCCCAAAAAAGCTTCATTCTTTAATTTAGTAAACAGTCTTTCTCTAGCTCTACGTGTCAATTGCTTAGAATCTTTGAGGCTACTTAATTCGGTAAAAGCACCGAGTATCACGGCTGCCGAAACTACTGGACCTGCCCAAGAACCCCGCCCAGCTTCATCAATTCCAGCTACTATTTTCTCATTTAAACCATCTGGGTCCATCAGAAATGTTTCTTAGATAGATTCGTATTAGTCAACTGCAAATTATTATAAGTTTCCTGCTTATTAATAAACAGGAATAATATTGCCAAATTCTGCGATTATTTTATTTTTAGTTAACATTAAAATAGTTCACTCAAATAACTCTTTTACTATTATTTGACCCTTAAAAGCCTTATGGCGATCCTGGCAGGAAGTCCTACTCCTTCCCAATGCGCTAAGTTATTGCCAACACTCTGATATCATTGATCAGCATCATATTTTAGTTCATAGCAATAAGGCGTAAATTGGTCAGTAATCTACTTCAGGCAGATACCCCCACGAGTACCGTCCCACATAGTGGGATCCCGTTCATAAACTCTGCCCAAGATTAGGTTTATGGAAATGTCAATTTCGTGGAATGTTTTCCAAATGGAGCGCTTGGCAGTTTTACTTGTTTGGGGCGGGAGGACTGTTTGTGCATTCTGCTTATACGAGAGGTTGGCTTATATTTGGCTTATTTATTGTTACCACTCCGTCAAAAAAAAGAGATAATAGTGTAACATTAGAACTGCATCAGTGGCTGAATACCGTGCCATTGCATCCCGCTGGAGGTCCGCGCGAATGGCGGCCCGTTTGCGAGTTTGTCTAAAGCTTTCTTGAAGGCGTTTGTTGGTTTCAACTTGCGACAAATTGCTTGACAGTAATTGCGATAAGCTTCGTATAGTGTAGAAGCAGAGTACTTGGTCTCAGGATTAATACCGCATTCCTGCTCCACAAACTGAGCAATACTATCCATCTCCGTCTTATATGAGCTTACTTGATCTAGGCCTACCTGTGGAGGGTTCAGACCTTGCTCTTGCCATTCTAAGCAACCATGAATAACCCAGTTCAAGATGCAAGACAGTGCTCGCAGTAATTTATCGCTCAGGCACTTGTCCTACTCTTCAGCGGAGAACGTACGGTTGAAAGGAATAGCTTGAATGCGCCGCCAAATGCTTTTATCTATAGATCAGTTTGAACCTGTTCTTTGAATAGGATTTACTTGAACAAGAGCTTTTGGATGTGGACCTCGATAAAGATTGGAGATTTATACCTCAAGCAATAAAATTAAATTGTCTGACTTTGATTGTGTCTTAACGTGTAACGGTTCTATTTGTTATGAATGCAATTACTTGAGGGTACCGGTTATTAGTTGCAGCCGAGGGTTTTCAGAGCATTTGAAAAATGTGTTTCTAGCAAGAGACGAAACTAGCCTTTTGAAGACATTAGACCGGATAGATGATGTGGTGAACGCAGACAATTTTGTGGATTATGTTATTTTATATAATTGGATTTTCAGACGAAGTTTCAGAGAGCTACAGTGTGATGACGAAAATCCTATTGAAAATTATTCAAAGCTATTGCTAGCTCTATTAGAAAATGTGAAAGTAGATAAGTGTTATGTATCATATGTTAAAAATAGCAAAGAAGTGGTCTTATTAGATGCAATTTAATTTTTACTTATTATAAACTTGTATGAATACGTTTGCATTCTTTTCACTTACTGCCTTTTTTTTTAGAGGGGGTTTATTTTATACTCCGTTGTTAATTTGGATATTCCTTCGCGTCTTTAGTAAAATATCTTCAGGTACTATAAAATTGCAAAAATCAGAAGGGTTATTACTTCTTATATCTGGTTTTCTCTTTATTATATCGCTTCCTCAAAGTAGCCAATTAGCTAGTTTAATTAAAGTAGAATTACTTTTTTTAAGTTTAGCAATTTTACTGCAAGCAGATAAGGAACCGGTTAAGAAATATTGGCTTAGAATAATAAACTTGTTAGCATTTTTTTTAATTCTTTTGTGGTTATTTTCTTTTATAAATCCAAGCTTAAGCGTTTATTTTTACAAGTTATTCTATGTTTGGGGTCCAGACATAGTTCCATCTCAATTTTGGATTATAAGGTTTTATGAACCCTTTCTTTTTATATTTTTATTACTTAATGCTAGAAGTATATATACCATATTT
>CACKFK010000036.1 GCA_902599445.1 uncultured Alphaproteobacteria bacterium | reverse complement strand
TTGTTTATTCAAGAAATCACGTTCATTATTTTTTGTTTTGTTTGCAAATTTAATAATTTCAGCCAACGCTTACCCGATCAGCATCCTTTACGCGCTAGCGACAAACTGGAAAAAAACAAAATGAGAGGCAACCTCATGAGATTAAAAATAGTCTCTGTGGTCCGAAACGATGTAGAAGGAATTCAAAAAACACTTGAGTCAATTCTTAGGCATGGAAAAGAATTTAATAAGAGTCATCTTGATGTTGAAATAATCGTTCAGGATGGCCAGTCTACAGATAACACACTCGAAGTTGCATCGTCTTTTAGTGAAAATTTTGAAACAAGTGGCATTAAACTAAATTTATTTTCAGAACAAGACAAAAGCCTATTTCATGCAATGAACTTAGCAACGGCAAAATTACCCCGTGAAACGCTAGTTATGTATTTAAATGCCGGGGATACTCTTTATGAGCACTTAGACACCCATCTATTATGTAAAGAATTAGAAGAGTTTTGGCACAGTGGCGACTCTTTATTTTTTGGCGTTTCCATAAATTTCTTTCAAAAAAACAGATACCAGATGCCTAACCCGTCTATTACAACACAAGGACAATTTTTAAATTGGTCCAAATCCAATACTCCTGTACATCAAGCGATTATTTTCAAAAACAATAGTGATATTCCACTACATTATAGAATGGATTGGGCAATTATGTCTGACGCATTTTTAATTTACTACATAATGAAGTTCCATGAAGTCAGATTTAGGCCTATAATTGTGTGCCAGTTTGAACTTGGAGGTCAAAGTTCAGATTATTCTAAGTTTTCTTGGGTAAGGAAACAAATCTTTGAGCAAACAGCAATATCTAGAATAAGGAATGAGCCTATCGTTTATGTGTCTTTACGCATTTGCAGCTTACTTATTAAGTACATTTTGTCCCTTTTGTTGGGCCGAAAAAAATTTTTGAGGCTTCATATGGAAATACTAAAGCGTTTCAAGTAAAGCGTTAAAAATTAGTTTTCAAAAATATCCAATCTTTCTAGTACCTACTACAGTTTTTAAACGTAATCTTTCGGAGATCCTCATACTCGTAATAGTGCAGAAAAAATACTAATTAGCTTCTTAGTTTGTGAGACAGGTCTTTGTAAATTTTCTATGCATTACCTTTTCTTAAGGGATTGCAAGAATTGCACAAAAGTGATTAAATTGTTGAAAAATTTGAATGAGAAAAGAGCTGAGAGATGGGTGTTATAGTTTACGAGTTGAATGAAGTACCCAAAAAGCTATTTGATTTTTACGCAAGCTCGCACCCCAATTCTGCTTTCGCTAAACTTCGCAATAACAGTAATTTGTTTGAAACAATAACTGCGGATATGGGTGGTTTGAGCCCATGGATTACTTGGCCAACTATGCACCGTGGAGTTCCCAACGTTGAGCACCAAATTAGCGACTTAGGCCAAGATTTAACAAATATTAACAGAGAATATCCAAACGTTTACAATATGTTGGCGCAAAACGGAATAAAAGTGGGTGTATTTGGTTCACTTCAAAGCTACCCTTTACCAAAAGAATTAGACAATTTTTCTTTCTACGTTCCAGACACTTTTGCCGCTGGAGCGGAGTGCTATCCAGATATTTTAAGCGATTTCCAAGTCTTCAATTTATCAATGGTACAGGCAAGCGGTCGGAATGTTTCGCGCGGAATTGCGGTGAAAGACGCAGCTTTGTTCCTTAAGAGTTCATTAAAGTTAGGGCTAAAGCCGAACACTTTTTTTAAGTTGTCGCGACAGGTTATTTCTGAACGTGTAAATAAAGACCGTCTTGTGAGGCGCCGGACTTCTCAAGCCGAGATTGCATTTGATTTGTATTTTAAACAACTGTTAGAAACTAAACCTGACATAAGCTTCTTTTTCACCAATCACGTTGCATCAAGCATGCATCGGTATTGGCCAACGATTTTTCCTAGAGATTACGAAGATGGAAAATTTGATATTGGCTGGATCAAACAATGGTCCGATGAAATACCTCACGCTATACGTGTTGCAAATTTCCAACTCCAGAGATTATTAGATTACTGTGATAAAACTGGCTCAGAACTAATTGTGTGTTCCAGCATGGGACAGGGTGCAGTGGAAGACGTTGAGCCCATTGATCGGCAAGTATTAATAACAAACTTGAGAAAGCTAATGGAATACCTGGGCTTGTCAAAAAACGACTGGGAACCCAAACTATCAATGGCCCCAAGAGTAGTGCTCACGCCAAAGAATGATGGCGCTAAAAGAAAAATCAAACGACTAGATCAGATTAAAATTAATGGAGAAAGGGTAAACCACTACGTCACGAGTACGGGCGATATCAGGCTTGATATAATGCTCGTTAATCAGTCAGCAATTTCGATTTACGAAGGTGAGACCCAAGTGCAGCCAGAAGAACTTGGGATTGAAAACGTACATTTACAGGATGCTTCTGGCTCATATGCATATCATATTCCTGAAGGAATCTTATTACATTTTAATCCGCGAAAAGAAGTGAAAGGCCATACTAATAATTCATGGACGTCGGTTAGCGCATTAGATTTTGCTCCATCTATTCTGAAAAAATATTCGTTGGATATACCTTCATATATGCAAAGTGAAAATTTATTTCTTTGTTGACAATAAGTACCATTAAAACTTGGGTTTTTTCCAGTGTTAGTAAACTATCAAGTGGTTTAGTGTAATTCCTTAGTGACGTGGCTAGAACTCTAATGCATACAGGGAAAAACTTACTGTTTATGGAAAATGAAATACGAGTGCGGTAGATGATTATGTCTCACGTAATTCATACGAAATTACAAACGGTTAAATGAATGCAAAGAATTATTGTAACTGGTGGATCAGGTTTTATCGGCACAAATTTGGTTGAATGGTTTTTGTGCAAAGGATTTGAAGTACATAACTTAGACATATCTAAGCCCAAAAACACTAATCATCAAAGATATTGGAAAAAAGTCGATATTTGTGATTTAGACAAACTTAAAAGGGTTTTCGAAGATTTAAAGCCAAATTATGTTGTTCACTTAGCGGCAAGAACGGACCTTTTAGGATCAACTCTTGAAGATTATCAGGTGAATATCAAAGGCGTAAATAATATAATTGAGATTTGCGATTTTAATAGTAATATCAAAAGGGTAATCTTTGCATCTAGCATGCTGGTACATGAAGTAGGTAGTTCTTTTTTAAACTCATCTGAATACAGCCCTAATACAGTATATGGACAAAGTAAGGTAGTCGGCGAAAAGATTGTTTATGAAAACCAGCACCGGCTAACAAATTTTTGTATTATAAGACCGACATCAATTTGGGGTGAATGGTTTGGAGAACCTTACAGACGTTTTTTTGACCTTATTATTTCACAGAAGTTTTTTGACCTTGGTGATAAGGCGAGTACAAAAACTTATGGGTACGTTGGGAATTCAGTATTCCAGATTGAAAGACTTCTTTTTGCGGATGATTTGGACGTAAAAAACAAAATTTTTTATATTGGTGACTTTCCCCCATTAAATATCTCTGAGTGGGCCAACGAAATTACTACCAAATTAGAATTACCCGCACCAAGAAAGCTTCCTTTTATGTTTTTTCGTTGTGCTGCTATTTTGGGAGATAGCTTGAAAATGGTGGGAATAAATTTTCCAATAACTAGTTTCAGACTGAGGAATATGACAACTGACAATGTTATCGACCTTAGTGAAACTAATGCTTTATGTGGTGAGACACCTTTTTCAAAGGCGGATGCAATTATTCGTACCATTAAGTGGATTCGAAATAACTATGAGACTTAATGATTTTTCTAGCCCTTAACAGTAAGCCATATTAATTGGAATACAATTTTCTCAAAAATTTATTGGGTTAGAGGTAGCTCAACTTATAGATGCTCTTGTAAGCGATACGTTTCTTTTTACTTGAACGAATTTTTAGGAAAAAGGCTTCTGGATGGGCTGCTTTGTAGAGAGTTTTGTTGTTAAGATGAACTTGAAAAGTTTGTAGGTCTTGTGTGTAGCCTTTTAATATCTTTACAATACGAGTAATCGCCATAACTATTTTGACGTAAAAAAGATTTCAGTAATCAAAAACTGTATACAAAATTCTTTAGATGAAACCATAAGCTGCGGATTATCCGCCTTAATTAGCCATCACTTTTTTAACTTGTGAAAGCACAACTCGAAAAAATAGTAGCTAATTTGCTTCGCTAAGGTAAAAAAAATTGGTTGCGTATTACGCCATTATCTATAGTTTTGCGCTATATTGTTTTATCGACAGTTTTATTGTGTATAGATGATACGACAACTTCTGTCACTTTGTTAAAAGTGTGTGGACGCTAGGATGCAATTTTCCATTATTACAGCGGTATATAATAACAGCAAAACATTAGGTCATGCTATTAAAAGTATTCAGGCCCAGCAGTACCAAAATATCGAGCATGTAATCCAAGACGGAGGCTCAACAGACGGTTCGCTTGATGTTATAAAACGTTTTGCGGACAAACGTACATCATTTGAAAGTGCACCGGATAATGGTGTCTATGATGCGATTAACAAGGGTATCTTACGATCACAAGGTGATATAATTGGATTATTGCATTCTGACGACTTTTTTGCTTCAAATGAGGTGCTTTCAAAAATTGCTGCAGCGTTTGAAAATCCAGAAGTCGATGGTGTTTATGGTGATTTACAGTACATCTCTGCTTCTGATACAGCAAAAATTATTCGCGACTGGAGGGCTGGCACATTCAGCGTAGAAAAATTAAAATATGGATGGATGCCACCACATCCAACGGTTTATTTCCGCAGACAAGTATTTGATCGTTATGGTTTATACGACACAAGCTACAAAATTGCGGGCGATTACGATGCAATGCTCCGCTATCTAGGGACAGGCGAGTTGCAGTTGACATACCTGCCTGAAGTTCTTGTTAAAATGCGAGTTGGGGGCATCAGTAACAAGTCTCTTATATATATCTTCCATAAAAGTTTTGAAGATTACCGAAGTTTGCGTTCTAATAGAATAGGTGGGTTTGGTTCACTTATAGCCAAGAACCTATCTAAAATCACACAATTCACAAGTAAGAGGTAAAACCTACAAATGAAAACTGCGCTTATAACCGGAATAACTGGGCAGGATGGATCCTACTTAGCAGAGTTTTTGCTTGAAAAAGGCTATGAAGTACACGGGATTATACGCCGCAAATCGTCAATCAATACAAAGCGTATCGATCACATCTATGCTGACCCACAAAAAAAAAGAAAAAATGCATATCTCAAAAAAAATCACCCCGCTTAAATACGTAGCTTATTGATGAAACTGATCACTCTGCTAACACTTGAACCAACTAACCCCCTAGCAATCAGATAGTCCCGATAATTCAGTGCATCGGCTCTATTGTACTGAACTAACTCCTTAGCTCCACAAGCATCTACCAGATAACTACAAGCTCTCTGAGCTGTGGCCTCAAATGTCTTAGGCTTACGAACACCCCTCTGTGTGATATATTTTTCTACAGCTTCTGAAACCGTAATAGACCACTCAGAACCAATAGACACATTAAACTGAGTACTTTAGGAAAAGGTCTGATATCCCGACTTTAACACGCTACACCCAGTAAGATCAGGGTCGGCCATTCTTAGATGTGACCAGTATTCATTCAACTTAGAAACAACGATCAGAACCCTTGATTAGGCGGTCTACGCAGACCTTGTTTTAAGCTCCTGAACAATACGAGGATATTAATAATGGTTTAAAAGATCAGCGGGAACTCGTCTTGAGAAGTAGTAATACCCAGCGCGGTTAAATGTGTAAGGGACTTTTTTGGTCAGTAATTTGGCCAAAACGCTCTCCAGTCCAATATCAAGGTAATACTATTTATGATAATGTTATCTGTAGGTTATCTATCGGTAGGCTGCTTTAGTCAGGTTTATAATGGCGGTCCCGACAGGATTCGAACCTGTAACCTGCCCCTTAGGAGGGGGCTGCTCTATCCAGTTGAGCCACGGGACCGTAGGTAGTGTGTAATATCAAATTAGCCAAACCACAATAATAAGAGTAAAATTGCCATGCACCCCAAAACTACCCCCAGTAGAATTCCCCCGACCAAAGCTGGCAATCTCCTCTTGCGAGGCTTTGGAGGTTCAAAATCTAAGGCATTTCGTAGGGATTTTTCAATAAGGTAGGGTGCGTGAGGTCCAAATTTTGTCACTGCCTTGAAACTTTGAACAATGTCCCTGACAACCGCACTTGGTCCAAGGTTATTCTCAATATACGATTTCACCTCTGGACGAGCAACTTCCCACATATTGAGGTTAGGATCCAAACTTCGCGCCACCCCTTCGACAACTACCATTGTCCTTTGGAGTAAAAGTAATTCTGTTCGCACCTGCATTCCAAAACGCTCTGTTACCTCGAACAAGTGGGCCAAAAGCTTAGCCATTGAGATTTGATTTGCTTCCATACCGAAGATGGGCTCCCCCACAGATCTTAAGGCTTGTGCAAACTTATCTATATCTTCCTCATAACTAACATAACCGGCTTCAAAATGAACCTCAGCCACTCTCCTATAATTCTTACTTATAAATCCATTCAAGATCTCTGCATATACCCTTCTAGTGTATAGGTCTATACGACCCATAATACCAAAATCCATAACAATTAACTGGCCAGATTTGGCACACCTTAAATTACCTTGATGCATATCGGCATGAAAAAAACCGTCTCGCAGGGCATGGCACAAAAAAGATTGAATTATAAGTTTGGCCAATTCTGTTAAATTGACACCCTTCTTTTTTAGAGCAGGAACATCACCTAATGGTATTCCATCGACCCACTCTGTTGTCATGATCCTTTTACTGCAGAAATTCCATACTACTTGGGGAACTTTGAAATCTTTATCATGTTGGGTGTTTGAAAAAAACTCTGCTGCGGCGGCACTCTCCATCCTCAAATCTATTTCGGCCCTCACAATACCTTCGAAATATTTAATTACTTCCACAGGCTTTAATCTTCTTGACGCTGGAGATAAGATTTCGATTAATCGAGCTATAAAGTAAAAAGCATCAATATCTTTGAGAAATGCTTTTTCAATTCCAGGTCTGAGTACTTTTATAGCTACGATCTGTCCCGTTGAAATTACCTTTGCCTTATGAACTTGGGCTAAGGATGCTGCTGCAATAGGCGGCGTAAAATCAGCAAAAACGTCTTTGATTTTTATTCCCAGATCTGTTTCAACCGCTACAATTGCTTTTTTCTGGCTAAATGGTGGAAGGGCATCTTGGAGAATACTTAGCTCTGCAGCTAATTTTTCTCCCACTACATCAGGTCTAGTTGATAATAATTGACCAAATTTTATATAGGCCGGTCCTAAAGCAATTAAGGCCCTTAGTACAGGCGAATATTGTTTATCTCCCCTAAAACCAAAGATTTTAAACGGCCATGCTAATATTCGCGCAGATAACCTTATGGCGGTTGGAGCTTCTAATGCATTTAAAGCAAGTGCCATGGCCCCAGATCGTTCAAAGGTTGCGCCTGTACGGACAAGTCTCAATATATTGTGAGGCCCTCTCATTCTATATTTTCCAAGCTGAGTGTAAAGCTGCCACACCAAACGTCAGATTTCGAAACCTAACCTGTTTAAAACCTGCTTTCTTGATCATCTCTAAAAAATCCACTTGGTCTGGAAATTTTCTGATGCTTTCAATCAAATATTGGTAACTATCTCGATCATTAGTTACAATTTCACCCAAGGTGGGAATCACGTTAAAGGAATATCGGTCATAAAACCAAGATAACATTTCGTTTTCCACCTTAGAAAACTCTAAAATCATTAAGCGCCCACCTGGTCGAAGAATACGATAGGCCTCTGAGAGAGCTTTTTGAATGTCTGTAACGTTTCTCATTCCAAATGAAATTGTATAGGCATCGAAAGAATTTTGTGCAAAGGGTAAAAACATTGCATCCCCACAAACCCATTTGATAGCTGAACTATCGTTAGTCACTTCCGACCTCTTTTTACCTTCGGAAACCATAGCCTCGGTCAGATCAACGATAATTGCGCGTCCAGAACCTTTTGCCCTTTTTATAAACTCAAAGGCTACGTCACCCGTACCGCCTGCAACATCTATCAAATTCTGTCCAGGCCTTGGTGCCAGCCAATCTAGCATCCACTCTTTCCACAACCGATGAACGCCAATACTCATTATATCGTTCATCACATCATACCTAGAGGCAACACTGGTAAAAACATTTCTAACCAAGCCAGATTTCTCAGAATCTTTAACACGGGTAAACCCAAAATCTGTAAACTTATTTTTCAAGACAAAACTTTCATTTTAAGACCTATAATGCGATCCCACCTTTGTTTGATGCCATTACTAAGTCAACTCAAATTTAATGGCCCAAGCCACTTAATATGCTAATATTAGTTCTTCCATATCTCCTCTGATCAATTATTCTAAGACCATAATTCCCTTCAACTTTAAGTTCTTGCTCTAAGACAAAAATAGTAGTTTCCTTCACCCAACTATACTTCAACAGAATCGAAATTACTTTTTCACAAAGATTTTTCCCATAGGGTGGATCTAGAAAAACTATATCATTCCGTGTACGATCATTGTGATTGAGCTTTAAAATGTTACCCATTGTAAACACAGAATTCTGGTCTGCCCCGAGTTTCCTTATGTTCAACAGTGTCACTCTTTTGGCTTGAATAGAATTATCAATAAAATGGCAGAAATCAGCTCCTCTCGACAACGCTTCCAAACCCATGGCCCCTGTTCCACAAAAAAGATCCAAAACTTTAGCGCCCAACAACCGATTACCCGTATTTAAATTCTCAATTATATTAAAAATATTTTCTCTCACACGATCAGTTGTTGGGCGAATCAAGGCGGGACTCTTTTGTTCAAAAAAACTTTCCAGTTTCCTACTTTTCCACTTTCCTGCAATAATCCTCACAAGCTAACCTTTTAATAAGCCTTTTAAATTGAAGTTCTCTGATTTTAGATCCCTTGGATCTATTGCTTTCTTCATTTCTATCAATTTTTTACCCACCATAAAACTAATAGGATCGTTTATAGCATCGACAGATAGCAAATTTCCCTCTTTGAAATACCAAAAGGATATTTTGTCCCCATTAATTCGTTCCACTACATCAGTATAACCAAAATTTAGCCCTGCTATCTGTAACTTTGTGTTAAATTGATCCGACCAAAACCAAGGTAAGGCTTCGTAAATGGATGCCTTGCCCAAGATAGTCTTAGCCGCAACTTCCGACTGTTCAATTGCATTTCCGACAGATTCGAGCCTAATTCTCTGCCCCTTGTAAGGAAAATTAGCACAATCGCCAGCAGCAAAAATGTTTGGGTCACTCGTACGGCAACTGCTATCAACTAATATACCATTTTGGACTAGAAGACCTGCATTTTTGGCTAAGTAAACATTTGGTTCGATTCCTATCCCTGCTACTACAAAATCGGTGGAAATACTTTCGCCCTTATCAGTAAAAACTGCCTTCAAATAATTACCTTCAAAAACAAACCTTTCTACACTCACATTTTCTTTGATATTGATACCATTTTTGGTATGAAGATCTCTGAAATAGTCGGCTACTTTGTTTGAAGCGACACGCTTCAAAATTCTTTCTTGAACCTCAAAAATGGTAACTTTAAGACCTAACTTACTAGCTACTGCTGCTACCTCTAAACCAATATACCCACCCCCAATAATTATAAGAGATCTATTAGATACAAAATGTTTTGAGACTGACTCTATATCTTTTATGCTCCTAATATAATAAATGCTTTTAGTTTTATTTACCATTTTATCAGAAAATTTTCTTGGACTTGCTCCAGTACCAAAAAATAGCTTGTCGTATGGTAAATTGAAACCATCCTCAAGCTCTATACTCTTCCTGTTTGTGTTAACCTTAACAACTTGCTTGCCGATCATGAGATTTATTTTGTTGTCACGATAGTAACTCTCTGGTCTAAAGAATAATTGTTCCTTGGTCATATCCCCGAGCAAGAATTTTTTTGATAGTGGTGGTCTCTGGTAAGGTATAGCCTTTTCACCACAAATTAAGGTTATATCTCCACTATATCCCAAAGCTTTTAACTTTTGAATAAATGAGAAGCTTGCCTGTCCACCACCTATTGCAACTATACCAGCCATAAATTTTATATTTTCAGAAATCTAGAAATTTTTTGTGATAACATAGTTAGTGATTAAGAATACAAAAAAAAACACTTATAGGCCAGCACAATGACAATTAAAATAGGCGATAAATTCCCCCAAGGAACGGTAGCTTTTTATGAATCTCAAACTTTGAAAACTATCGGTACAGATGAAATGTTTAAAAACAAACGGGTTATACTGTTTGGTATGCCAGGTGCATTTACACCGACTTGTTCTCAATACCATATACCAAGTATAATTAATCAAATAGAAAATTATAAAATAAAAGGCATAGATAATATATTTTGTCTCGTCGTGAATGATGTTTACGTTACAAACATATGGTCGGAGCAGACTGGTGCTACTCAAGCTGGCTTACAGATAGTAAGTGACCCTTGTGGAAACCTAGTTAAGAAAATCGGGATGTCTTTTAATGCTCCTCAAATAGGTTTTCTAGATAGGTCAATCAGGTTTTGTTTAATTTTGAATGACTGTATCGTAGAAAGGGTTTTTAAGGAAACTAAAGGTGGGACATGTGATATCACTTCCGGTGAAAATATCCTAGCACAAATTTAGTTTTTGAGAATTAAAATGTCTTTTTTTCAGCCAAAATATCCATTTTTTCAGCCATCTTGACATCTAAGTCGCTAATTCCACCGCAATCATGAGTTGTCAAAACTACTTCTACCCTTTTGTACACATTAAACCATTCTGGGTGATGGTTAATTTTATTTGCGTATAATGCAACTTTTGTCATCCAATCAAATGCTTCAATGAAGTCTTTAAATTCAAAATTCCTTCTAATTGCATTCCGTTCCTTTATATAATCCCAACCACTCTTAGAAAGTGTTCTAAGAACATCCTCTTTACTTGCATCAAGTAGTTTCACTGCCATTCATTATTCCTCCATTTTTCTAAAAGGACTTTCTTCCATCATAATTTTTTGATCTTGTGACATGATTAGTCCTTCACTATTTAAATAATCGTTCACAGCCCTTCCAAATTGCTCATCTGAGAACCAATGAAGGGAATAGACGAAATTTGGTAGGTATCCCCTACTTAATTTGTGATCACCTTGAGCTCCCGCTTCTATTTTTCTTAAACCATTTTCAAGCACATAATCAATGGCCTGATAATAACAAATTTCATAATGTAGACATGAATAGTATTTGGAAGCACCCCAATATCGTCCAAATAAGGTATCTCTACCTAAAAAATTTAACGCACCTGCAATAGGAAAGTCATTTTCCATTGCCAAGACTAGTAAAATTTTATCAGTCATTGTTTTGTGAATGATTTCAAAAAAATTTTTTGTTAAATACGGGTACCCCCACTTCCTATTGCCAGTGTCTTGATAAAAAAACCAGAAGCTTTCCCAATGCTTAGGTTCTATATCTGATCCATTAAGTTTCACAATTTTACCATTATTATTCCAGAACGATCTTGCTATAGATCGCTCTTTCTTAATAGCCTTTCTCTTTCTACTTGTTAAAGAATCTAAAAAATCATTGAAATTTTGAAATCCTTTGTCTTCCCAATGGAATTGCATGGTTTTTCTCAATAAAAATCTCTCGCTTGATAGTGCCTTAGCTTCGTCAAGAGTACAGAAAGTTATGTGTGCAGAGGAGATCTTATTTTGGTTAGCCAAATTAATTAGGCCAGAAGTCAGGGCCTCTCGACCTTCTTTTTCAAAACCTTTCTTTGTTAGGAATCTTCTACCAGTAGCAGGCGTAAAGGGAACACAAGACTGTAGTTTCGGGTAGTAACGCCCCCCAGCACTTTCAAAAGCATGTGCCCAATTGTGATCGAATATGTATTCACCTTGGGAATGGCCTTTAATATATAAAGGCATCACGGCCACTATTTCATCCGATAACTTCGCTACTAGATGGCAAGCATGCCATCCTGTACCCTTACCTACTGACCCACTTAACTCTAAAGCTGAAAGAAAATCATAGGTGGTAAAAGGGTCATAGGGATTACCGCCATCAAATGATTCAGGACAAGCACATAGGTCCCAATCTTTTTGTTTTATGGAAGTGATACTGCCTAAAACATCAATACGGATTTTCTTTTCAACCACAGTCTTAATATTCTCCCTTACGTTTTTGCGGTATAAAACCTTCAAACGTAATGTTATCGCACATGGGCTTGACTTTATCAGCCATTGCTTTGCTATAAATTGTCCAAGTCAATACTTTTCTATTAGACTTTATGTTTCTTTCATATAACTCCTTTGAAAGGTTAGTGCACTCATGTGAGATAAAGCTAATTCCGAAGTTAATTAAATCAACTTCCTTTATGCCTAATCTTTCATGGTCAGACACCAAAAGTTCTTTATCTTCACAAAAAAACTCGGATATTAAACCTCTAGAAATATTGCATTTTTGAATTTCTAAGTCTGTTATTAAACCCCAGGCATAAGACATTAAAGCCAAGGGTCCATTATAATTCTTAATCACATCACAAATAGTCTTTGTCATCATCGTTATATTCTGATCTTTTTCTCTACTCTTGATCTCTAGTAATAATGGCACCTTTCCCTGAACAAGAAAGAGAACTTCTTCTAAAGAAGGTATGGTTTCACCATTTTTGAGATGAGCTATTAACAAATCACCAAATTGTGTTGAGGAGACATCAATATTTAGTCCGCAAAGTCGCATTAAATTGTTGTCATGAATAACTATTGGAACATAATCCCGTGAGAACCTAACATCAACCTCAATGCCGAAGCCAAGAGTTATAGCCTGATTTATAGATTGCCTCGAATTTTCTGGGCCACATCCAAAACTTTTTAAACCTTGGCAGTTATGAAATCCTCGATGGGCAATCGGGCTTTCTATGAAGGCAGGCAGAAGCTCACTAAAATTACTCATTCTTTTCTAAATAACTTCAAAAAGACCTTCTACCTCAACAGCCACACCTAATGGAAGAGTTGCTCCCACGGCTACTCTCATGTGCTTCCCCTTTTCCCCAAAAATTCTGACCATCAGATCTGAAGCTCCATTTAGAACTTTTGGGTGGTCTTTAAACTCAATATCGGAGTTAACGAAGCCTGCCAACCTCACTACCCTTTTGAAGGCCGAAAAATCTCCCTCCAAGGCGTTGTTTAAATGGGCAACCAAGGACAGGCCACACCTCTCTGCCGCCTTATAACCTCCCTCAACAGTCATGTTTTTTCCTAATACACCTGTAATTAAACCTTTTTCGTCACTAGATATTTGACCTGATATAAACAACAGATTACCTGTTCTTATGAATGGAAGATAGTTGGCTGCT
>CACKFK010000035.1 GCA_902599445.1 uncultured Alphaproteobacteria bacterium | reverse complement strand
CGACCATGACATTACCAGTCTCAGAGACTATCTTCTCTTGGAGGAGAGCCCCTCCTCCTCCTTTAATTAGATTAAGACATTGGTCAACTTCATCTGCACCATCAACGACTAAATCCACTCTTTTGACATTGTTTATAGTAGTTAGAGGTAGGCCCAACCTTTGTGCTTGATCAGCGGTACTTGAGGATGTAGCTAACACCTTAATATTCAAATTTTCTTCAAAATATTTTTGGGCTAGTAAATCAACGAATATTTTTGCTGTTGAACCAGTACCCAGCCCAATGATCATCCCTGTTTCAACGATTTTAAGCGCTTCCCTAGCCGCTACTTCCTTACCAGAAAGACCCTTATTAGAAATATTTGGCATAATGCCTCCCAAAACTGTTAAAAGCAAGGTACTATTGATTTCTACACTTTCTATAGTCAAATCAAAAAAAATAATCTAGTAATCACCCACTTAATCTTTTTATAACGGAAGTATCAATTGTTTCTAAGCATATTCGATATCTTTAAAGTAGGAATAGGTCCATCTAGCTCTCATACTAATGGCCCAATGATTGCTGCATCCATGTTTTTGCAGTCCCTGAAAACGGCAAGTGATCTCTCCCTAGACACTAGGTCTATTTCTCGGATAACTTGTACTCTTCATGGCTCCTTAGCTTTCACTGGCAAAGGTCACAGTACAGATAAGGCAATATTATATGGGATGGCTGGGCTAACACCAGAAAATTTTGATCCAGACCGAATAGTTAAAATTAAAAATGAACTAAGCCAAAATGACTACATAAGTGTCAATGGGTTTTCATCTGTTAGGTTCTGTCCCGAATCAGACATAATATTTGATTATGGCCCAGCGCTTAAACAACATGCTAATGGAATGATTTTCCGAGTTTTTGACGCAGATGGAAATCTTTGTGGATCAAAAACTTTCTTTTCGATAGGTGGTGGTTTTGTTAAATCAGAATTGGAGCTAGGAATAACTAAAGAGGCTCTAAATTCTAAAGAAATACCGTATCCTTTCTCAACAGCAGAAGAAATGATTCAACTAGCTTCTGCAAATAACATTTCAATTTCTAAAATGAAGAAAGACAATGAATTAGTTTTCATAACTCAGGATGAGTTAAATACTGGTATTACCAAGATCTGGGCGGACATGAAGAAAAGTATACAAGACGGACTTCATACGGATGGCATCCTACCTGGCGGCCTCAAATTGAGAAGAAGGGCAAAAGCATTATATAAATCTTTAAATTCTGAAAAAGGTTTAAATAGTACTGCTCCGCATGTAGTAAACGATTGGATTGCACTTTATGCAATGGCTGTTAATGAAGAAAATGCTGCTGGAGGAAAAATAGTTACCGCACCGACTAATGGAGCAGCCGGTGTTATTCCTGCTACTTTAATGTATTATTTGGAGCATGTACCCAACTCAGATCCTAACAAAATTCATGACTTTCTACTTACGGCAGCGGCAATTGGCGGTATTTTGAAATCAAATGCTTCTATTTCTGGAGCAGAAGTAGGTTGCCAAGGAGAAGTTGGCTCTGCAGCAGCTATGGCGGCTGCAGGATTATGCTCTGTCTTGGGTGGATCTGCAGCACAGATTGAGAACGCAGCAGAAATTGCACTGGAGCATCACCTTGGAATGACTTGTGACCCTATAAAAGGTTTAGTGCAAGCTCCATGCATAGAAAGAAATGGCTTAGGGGCAATCAAGGCAGTTTCTGCCGCTTCTTTAGCATTGAGGGGTGATGGCATTCATTTAGTTAGCTTAGATGCATGCATAAAGACAATGTTTGAAACAGGTAAAGACATGATGGTGAAATACAAAGAGACCTCCCAAGGTGGTTTGGCAGTAAATGTCATAGAATGCTAAACATCTGCATATACACCATATGAGTCCAAAACTTTTGAAAGGCAGCCTATAGGCAAAATTAAAAGCATGCCTGAGCCCTCAACATTTATTTCCACTTCAGGGGATACAACTTCATTTGAAGTTCCTATCATTGACCCTGGGGAAAAAATAATTTCCGTTATGCTGTATCTCAAACCAAAACTTTTTAAACCAACAACTTGTTTGAATGGGAAGAGAGACAATCTAGTACCAACTCTCAAGACCAGCTTCATTGACTTATTCAGATGAACTATAAGATCTTTTTTTCCAAGCAATATGATATTTTTGTCTTGTCTCCTTACTAAAGTAGAACAAGCTGCTAATGTATGGTCAACTCTATTTCCTAAAAATCCATTTGCTAAATAGAGAGGAGCATCTATGGAATACAAACATTTTTCGAAATCTGTTGAATCTTGCTCCGGCAAGTGTTTCAGTTTTGTTCCAATCTTGACCCAAGATTCAGAGTTTTCGACAGAGTCTAAATCACCAATTATCCATTGTGGAAAATGAGATTTAGGGTTCAAATAATTGAGACCACCGTCAACCGCGATTAGGTCCGGCCCTAATTGCAAAGAGAAATTAAACACCTCTGGGATAAACTCTCCTCCCCCAATGATTGTAATCGGTCGATTAAAACTCTGTAAAATTTTGCTCATCTAAAAGTCCTTGGATTAAGGAATGATTCTGTTACAGAATTACAAGTAATTGATACAAATATTAATTTTTTTTCTTCTTTCCAGCCAATCCTTTAAAGATCAATTTGAAAGGAAACACCCAGGCTATACCCAACACAATATAAATTATTAATTCCACCCAAAGATTAAAACGATCTAATAGAGACACAATAGTCACTACAAAAATTATGTAGGTTGGCAAGAAAACGAGTAAAATTAGATATGCCAATGTTTTTCGATAAGAGATATTCATCTATTTTTCATTTTTTTTGAAAGGGTCATTTAAATCAACCAAATCTTCCCTTTCAGGTGATGTGGAGACAAAACTTATAGGACACCCAACTAATTCTTCTATTCTTTTCAAATATGCCAAGGCCTTTCTTGGTAGCTCTTTCAATGAGTTAATGCCCCTCGTAGGTTCAGTCCAGCCCTCGATCTTTTCATAAACAGGTTTGACTATTTCAGAAGAATTAATCGAAGAGGGGAGATATGGGCGCAATTTACCATTCATCTCATAACCAGTACAAATCTTCAATTCTTTCAATCCATCCAAAACGTCTAATTTTGTTATGGCTATTCCTTCAACTCCATTCACAATACAACTTTGCTTGACTAAAGCAGCATCAAACCAACCACACCTCCTGTTTCTTCCCGTCACCGTTCCCTTTTCATGTCCCACTGTCTCTAAATGCAAACCAATTTGATCATGCTTTAACTCTGTTGGGAAGGGGCCCTCACCTACCCTAGTTGTGTAAGCCTTAACCACCCCCAGCACAAAATCTATTTTCCGGGCTGAAACCCCGGTACCTAGTGAAGCGGCCCCAGCTAAAGTATTAGAGGAAGTGACAAACGGATAAGTTCCAAAATCCACATCGAGAAAACTCCCCTGCGCACCTTCAAACAAAATATTTTTACCTTCTCGATTTTTTTCATCAAGAACTTCCCAAACTGGCGCAGAGAATTGCTTAATAAAAGGCGAAATATCTGCCAGTTCCTTTTCAATATCCTCAACTTCTATGATTGGCTCACCGTACCCATTTCTTAGAATATTATGGTGTTCAAGACATCTTTCTAACCGAGAATGAAGATATCTTGGCCTATCCAGATCAGACAAACGAATGGCCCTCCTACCCACTTTATCTTCATAGGCCGGTCCAATACCTCGACCGGTGGTGCCAATTTTTTTTGACCCTGCTTTTTTTTCCCTTAATAGATCTAAAGTTTTATGAAAAGATAAGATTAAGGGCACGTTTTCTGCAACAATTAAATTCGACCTAGTAACATTAATACCTAATTCACTTAGAGTATCGATCTCCGTTCTTAAGGCCCAGGGATCAAGCACAACTCCATTACCAATGACCGAGATTTTTCCTTCCCTTATTATACCTGAAGGCAAGAGAGATAGTTTGAAAACTTTCTCATCAATAACTATGGTGTGGCCTGCATTGTTACCCCCTTGGAATCTAACGATTACATCTGCTTTCCCACTGAGATAATCGACTAACTTTCCTTTTCCCTCATCACCCCACTGACAGCCTATCACCACTACATTGGTCATAAAAAAGTTCCTTCAAAGCTCTGATTCAATAGCATTAATAATAATTAATAATAATGCTTTACCCACACTATTCAATTTTGAGAAAATTTTAAAGCTTTAGCTTTACTAACCTAAAGCCTATCTTGTATTTTTGTGATTATTGAATCTTCTATAACTTCCCAATTCCTTACATCCCTACCAAAGGGATAATTCCCTTATTAATTTTTAAAACTTCTTTGTTTTTACATACTGGAAAGACCAATCCAACCATGGCAACAAGCGTCTCAAATCTTCTTTTTCAACCGTCGGGCCACACCAAATTCTTAAGCCTGGGGGGGCGTCCCTATGACTCTTAATATCGAATGCGGCTTCCTGCTGTTCAAGTATAGAGGTCATTTCATTTATGAATTTCCATTTCTCGCTATTGCTGAGTTCTAAAAACTGCCTATCTACGATTTGTAAACAAACTGAAGAGTTAGACTGTATATCAACCCTGTTCACTAAATTTGTTATCCACTTTCTCTGACTATACCAATCCGAAACTATTCGAAAATTATTCGAAGATTTCTCACAAGTTGCTCTCCATCCTCCCAATTTCTTGATCCATAAAAGAGAGTCGAGAGCATCAGCGACACAAAGCATCGAAGGGGTATTTATAGTCTTACCTTGAAATAAGTCGAAATTTATTACTTTTTCTTTGCCAAGTCTAAAAATTTTTGGAATAGGCCGATCAGGAACAAATTCTCTTAATCGGCTAATAGCTTTAGGGCTAAGTATGAGCACACCATGTCCGCCTTCTCCACCCATAGCTTTTTGCCATGAAAATGTTGTGACATCTAATTTTTTCCAGGCCAATTCTTGGGCAAAAATTGCTGAGGTGGCATCACAAAAAGTCATACCAATTCTGTTCTCGCTAATCCAATCAGCGTTGGGTACCCGAACACCAGAGGTTGTGCCGTTCCAAGTGAAGCAAATGTCAGAGTTCTCTCGCACACTAGATAAGTTAGAAATATCACCATATCTTGCGGAAAGAACCCTAACATCTTTTAAGGCCAACTGCTCTTCAATGTCATAGACCCACCCAGAACCAAAACTTTCCCAGGTCAAAGCATCGACAGGTAACGGGCCCAACATAGACCACAAAGCAGTTTCAAATGCTCCAGTATTTGAACCTGGTACAATAGCGACCAAATAATCATCCGGTATAGCTAAAGTTTCTTTCGTAAGTTCAATAACCAATTCCAACTGCTTTAGACATTCTGCTGATCGGTGTGAGCGACCAAGGAATGCAGAATCACCTAAACATCCAATGTCCCAGCCTGGTCTCTTAACACAGGGGCCACTGGAAAAATTAGGTCGAGATGGTAATTGATCCGGCTTATCTATCAAGGTTTTCTTTCAAACATTTCGTTCGTAATTTTGGATATAACCAAAATGATCGAACTTCAACTCATAAGAATAAAATTTATTTTATTTACAGCTTTATTATTTAACATGTATGTTTAGGTATACAAAACTTTGCGAGCCAATTTTGAATTTCAAGTCACAAAAGATTTACTCGTGGATTTTGCTTTCAGTTCTTGGCATTATCTGGGGGAGTTCTTTTCTAGCAATCAAAATAGCTCTTCAATCTTTTCAGCCTGTGCAGGTTTCTTCGCTGCGTATTATTATTGGCTTCCTTACCCTCATTCCATATTTGATTCTGTTAGATAAAAGAACTCTTTATAGACGAAAGCACCCAAATTATTGGATAACATGCCTAGGAGTTGCAATATTTTCAAATGCCATCCCATTCACATTAATGGCGATTGCCCAAGAACACCTGTCATCAGTATTTGTAGGCTTATGCATGGCAACAATACCATTAGTAATATTACTTCTTACTCATCTTCTTACAACAGACGAGCAGATCACAACCCACAAAATATTTGGCATATTACTAGGCGTCTCTGGTACTGCTCTTCTTATTTTGTCAAAAGAAGGCATGCTTCAAAATCCTTTATCCTCAAACAATAATATCTTCGTCTGGTTCTGTGTTCTAGCGCCTTTTTGTTACGGGTTAGGTGCTATAATTATAAGGAAGGCCCAACCTATAAATTATCTAGAATTTTCTACCCATTCTTTGTTAATTGCTAGCTTAATCTGCATGCCATTTTTAATATTGTTCGGAAACTTCCCTATGGATGCTAACTACCAATCCATCATGGCAACTTTATACCTAGGGGTTTTTTCAACAGGCATAGCTACAATTATTCTTGTTTCCTTGATCAAGACTGACGGCGCTATTTTTATTAGCTTGGTAAATTTTAAAGTGCCTATTTGGTCCACAATCTTTGGTACATTAATTCTTAGGGAAGCTCTTCCCAATAATTTTACTACATCCTTTATACTTATTTTATCAGGTGTTCTTATCTGTCAAATAAACAAAAAAAAGTGACCTTGTGTAATCAGTTCTTTCTTTTCCAATAACTCATAGGTCTTTAATTTTAGAACTGATTTCCCCTAAAATATTGGAGACTAGTGATTGATCATCATGTTGAATCATGATTCTTATAACTGGTTCAGTACCTGATTTCCGAACAATCATTTCCCCTAATCCACCCAATCTGCGCTTACAGTTCTTAATTAGTTGTTTCACTTCTCGATTTTCTAGCGGATCTTGTAGGGGATTAAAATTAAGATTTACTAGTTCTTGCGGAATTGGTTGAAAAGCAGTTAGAAGCTTGCTTGCCCTATCACCGGAACCATGAAGAATTGAAAGAAAATGCAAAGCAGCCAGTATACCATCACCTGTAGTAGCATAATCAGTCATGACAATGTGACCAGATTTTTCGCCACCAATATTGAGTCCTTTTCGACGCATAGCTTCGACAACATGCCTATCCCCTACGGAGGTACGGTGAACTTTTATTCCTAGATCATCCAAATGTCGATTCAAGCCTAGATTGGACATCACTGTGGCGACAATAGTCCCTTTGGCAATCTTTTTTTCAGCATTCCAGTGGGAAGCTAAAACTGCAAGTAACTGATCTCCGTCAACTTCCTCACCTCTTTCGTCGAGTAAAATCACTCGATCAGCATCTCCATCTAAGCAAATACCCAAATCAGCTTCATGCTGTCGTACCAACTCCCCTGCAATCTTAGTATCCGTGGAGCCGCAATTCAGATTGATATTGTAACCGTTTGGTTCAACGGCAGATGGGATGACTTTGGCTCCTAGCTCCCATAGTATCTGGGGTGCACATTTGTATGCAGCACCATTGGCACAATCTATTACAACCTTCAATCCATTTAAACTCAGGTTTCTTGGCAGGCTTGTTTTGACAAACTCTATATAGCGACCTAAAACCTCATCTATTCTTTTAACCCTCCCTATCAAATTAGAACTATTTAACTCCAGTTTATCTGATAACAAACCCTCAATCTCATTTTCAACACTATCCGACAACTTGAAACCATCATGGCCAAAGAACTTGATCCCATTATCATCATAATGATTATGAGAAGCCGTGATCATCACTCCTAGTTCAGCTTTCATAGACCGGGTTAACATCCCTATAGCTGGGGTTGGTATAGGACCTAGGAGAAATACATCCATACCAATAGATGTGAACCCAGATGTCAGGGCAGTTTCTAACATATAACCTGACCTCCTAGTATCCTTACCTATAATTACACGATTGGATCTTCCTGAAAGATCTTTGGAGGATAGATACTGCCCACAGACGGCACCTATCTTCTGAGCAAAATTTGCACTTATCAATGATGAATTAACCTTCCCCCTTATTCCATCTGTTCCAAAAATTTTTCCTGTCATTTTCATTATCCTAATAGTTAGATCTAATCTACAATGTATAAGTTATCTAAAATTTTTATCATTTGGCTGGTTTCCTTTATATCATGAACTCGAACCACCTGCACGCCCTGCTTTATAGCCTCCCCAGCCATCAAAACAGATCCAATTAATCTGTCAGCTGGGTTATCCTCACCTGTTATATTACCAATAAATCTCTTCCTAGAAACTCCTACTAAAATGGGACAACCTAACGTATGAAACAGGCTAATATTCGCCAAAATACAAAGATTTTGTTCCTCTGTTTTACCAAAACCAATTCCAGGGTCTATTATGATTCTTGACCTTGAAATCCCTCTTGACACTACTAACTCAACACGTTCTCTTAAATAATCGAAGATATCTAACAAAAAGTTCTTCCCCATGATTTTTTTATGTAAATCTTCCCCCGAACCCGAATTATGCATTAGGCAAATATATGCATCAAATTTCTTGGCTACTTCCATGCTATCAACATCAAAATTTAAAGAAGAAACATCATTGAATATCCTAGCTCCTCGACTTAAAGCATGTTCTGCTACGAGAGCTTTACGGGTATCTATAGAGACAAGCATATTCGGATTAGTTTTTCTAATAATTTTTAATGCTTCTTCTATACGGTTTATCTCCTCATTGGGGGAAATGGTCACAAAGCCTGGTCTAGTAGACTCACCGCCAATGTCAATGATATCAACACCATCATTGATCATTCTATTAATCCGCTTTAAAAGGTCATCATATCTATAAACTTGAAAACCATCTGAAAAGCTGTCTGGCGATAAATTTAATACACCCATTACCAAAGGAGGTTTTTTTTCAGCACCAAGAATTGTATTCCGATTTTCTGAAAGTTGGGATTTAACGTCGATTGGGGCATCTGCAATATTGATTACTACTGGGGTCTTATCCCTCTCAAAAACTTTTACAGAATTAAACCATAATCTTGTAGAGCCCAAGAATATAGCGTCAGCTGGGAAGACACTCTCAGTGCAAATAATAGGTCGAAAATATCTGGACAACTCTATTCCATCAGCTTTGTTGAATATATCTAATCATATCCGGTAGTTTAGAAAATTCAGAAAAATAATAATCTGGGTTAAGCTCTGTTATGCTATTTTTTCTATAACCTTCTGTGAATAAAACAAAAGTACAGTCCGATTTTCTAGCAGTCTTAGAATCGGTAAGACTATCACCCACATAAATTAATCTATCTGAAACAAAATTTTTTGTCGCAAGCTGCACCATCCTTGGATCAGGCTTTAGAACATCCAAAGAGTCACCAAAAGCAAACCCTGAGAAATATTCGAGTAAGCGAAATTCCTTAAGTATAAATCTTGCAGGCCTTTCATTTTTTTGAGTGCAAATCGCTAAATTTTGATACTCATTATTGAGTATTTGCAGAGTTTCTTCAACGTTTGGAAAGATACTTGTGCCATATAATGGATCTTGATAATACAATTCCTTAAATTTCTTAATACATTTCTCCAAAGATTCAGAAAAAGAATAATTTGAAAATTCCAACAATTTTTGTACTTGCTTAGGAATTCCGCCACCAATAAACGTACTATAGGTTTCTACTGAAACTGGTTGTAAATTAAGCTCGTAAAGAAGGTCATTCCCCGCCTTAGCTAAAGCTGGGGCTGTATGAATGAGGGTACCGTCTAAATCAAAAACTATGCAAATTCCATCTCTCAACTGATCAATCTTTCTTTCGAACAATACGAACACCCAAGCTACCGTCTATCCTATCCAACTTCTCTATCTGGACATCTATCATCTCAACTTGTTTATAATCCAGACAAGAAATGGCAATACTGTTGGCTAGAGTTTCGAGCAAATTTAACCTGTCGCCAGAAAGATTTTTCTTTATCGCCTCCAAAATAACTTCATAGGAGAGAACATCCTTAATGTTGTCTGAGCTCTTTCTACTACTATAATCGAGTGTTAGAATAACGTTAAACCTAAGCCGTTGCTTTTGCCCATATTCTGATTCAAAAACTCCAATTTCGGCATTACACACATAGTCCTTCAAATAGATTTGTTCCAAATTTTTGTTCCTATCTTTTCTAGGCCCTTTTCAATTGTCGTTTTATGATGGGTTTTTAATCTGTATCATAAGTCCTCTCATAGTAGAGTTTCTATGGAGTTTTATAGAAGATATGTTGCCCAATTTCTCTAGTTTTTTTGAATTTCTTTGCCCAACTAGGGCTTACTGCTTTGGCGTGGAAGAACGTAGCTCCGTCAGTTAGAACACGAGCGGAAGGTTCAAGCAATAATCGGGATAGCTTCAATATTCTATTATAAATATCTTTTTCCGTGATGATCTCCAACTTACCATCACAATTGTAAGAAAACTGGCACGCATTTCTCCTACCTGAACCTTCTGATATAACACGACAAATACTATTGGGAAATAACTGGGAGAGCGACCTGTTGATTATCACTTCTCCTACGGCATACTGACCATTTAAGGGTTCTCCTCTAGCCTCAAAATAGATTGCCTCAGCCAAACATCTCAATTCTGAAGTAACCTTTGGCATTGGCAAAGTATCAAGTACACTAAAGGAAAACTTCTTGCTATCATATTCAGTAAAGCCTGAAAAATTCTTTAAATCTTGACTATTCAATGTTGAAAGAAACATGTGATCGACTATTAGGGCATCTGAAATAACCGAAAAAGCATCCGGTACATTTTCAGAAATTTTCTTTTGACCCAATTCCTCTGCTAAAACGAACTGAAAGCCTATTAGTAAAATAACACTGATAGTAAAAAAGTAGGAAGTTAATTTTCTAAACATGAAAAAATACTTTAATCCAGTTTCTAATTTCTTCCCAGATGCTCTTAATACTCAAGAAAGATTCATGCAAGGAAAATCTGTTTAAACACATGAAACTTAATCACCTTACTTCCTGGTAATTGGTTCTAAAAATTCTTTATTTGAAGCGGGAAATAGAACGGGCAGCTTCAAGCCTAGCCATTGGAACTCGATAAGGAGAACAAGACACAAAATCCAAACCAATCTTTTTGCAATAATCTATGGAGCTGGGATCGCCCCCATGCTCACCACAAATACCCAATTTTATATTAGGGTTTGTTTCTCTACTTCTCTCTGAAGCTATCCTCAATAGCTCGCCAACACCTTCGACATCAAGAGATCTAAATGGATCTTCAGAAAATATTTTGTGGTCTATATAATCTCGCATAAAAGTACCTGAGTCATCCCTACTCAGACCGTAAGTCATCTGGGTAAGATCATTGGTACCAAAACTTAGGAAGGAGGTAATAGAAGCCAGTTCCCCCGATTTTAATACCGCCCGCGGTGTTTCGACCATTGCTCCCAATTTATAGGCTAACTGATTAGCTGTCTTTCGTGAAAGCAACTCAACCACTTTCTCAATCATATCCTTGATTAAATGGACTTCTTTTGCAGAAGAAACCATTGGTAACATTATTTCGGGAGGATAATTTATCTGGTCGATGCCATAGACACTCATGCTGGCATTCAAAATTGCCCTAATCTGCATTTGATAAAGTCTTGGGAGAAGGATGCCTAGTCTTATTCCCCTCTTTCCCAGCATGGGATTAATTTCGGACATTTGCTTTGAGCGTTCAGATAATTGTGTAAATGTCATACCAAGCTCATTAGCAAGGTTCTCTAGTTCAACCAGACTATTAGGTAAGAACTCATGGACAGGTAAATCCAACAGCCGAATAGTAACAGGTAACCCTTCCATTATTTTGAATATTTCTTCAAATTGTGCCTGCTGAATGGGTAATAATGCTTGGATAGCTTTATCTTTTTCCTCTTCATTAGATGTTAAAATCATCTTTTGCATATACTGCAATGTTTTCTGTTCAAAAAACATGTGCTCTGTGCGACATAATCCAATTCCATCCACATTAAATTCCTTTGCAAGGGTCGCTTCTTGGGGCGTGTCTGCATTTGCCTTAACACTTATTTTTGCTAAATCATTAGCCCATCCCATTATTTGGTAGAAATTCTCTGAGAAGTTGGGTTGAACCATTGGCGCCTGGCCTAGTAAAACCCTGCCGTTTGATCCATCAATAGTTATGAAATCACCAGCTTTTAGTGTACGGCCATCCCTTATAATTAAAGATTTAAGGTTATTATCTATCGTCAACTCACTAACACCTACAACGCATGGCTTCCCAAGACCTCTGGCTACTACTGCAGCATGACTAGACATACCTCCCCTTAAAGTCAAAACTCCTTCAGAGGCATGCATGCCCTTGATATCTTCTGAGCTTGTTTCACTTCTAACTAAAACGGTAGTAATACCTTTTGAGTTCATTTTGAAAGCTTCTTCAGCCTTAAAAGCTATTGCACCAGAAACTGCACCTGGGCTAGCTGGCAACCCCAAACCAATAACCTCGACATCAATATCCTTATGTATTTGTGGATGTAAAGTCTCTAAGAGCATTTCTGGATCTGTTGCTAAAATAGCTTTTTCCTTTGAAATCTGTCCTTTTCTTACAGCTTCCACATTTAACCTCATCAGAGCCGACGCATGAAGGTCCACATCTTTTGCATCAATCAAAAAAAAATCATCACCCCTGATCAAAAATGAAAAATTCAACTTTCTACCAAATGCTTTGAATGCTTTTCTCTCTAAGGCATCAATTGTCATAATCAATGCGTTGGGAAGAGCCGAAATAATTTGCCCCGAAAAGAACTCCTCCTTTGATATTGATTTTAAAAAACTATCCTTTTGAATTAATGAAGAGTCCATCTCCCCCATCTTCTTTGGGATGAACCGACCGTTGATATTTTCTTCCCCCGTAATATTATCTATGGATTGGAGCTCCAACAATCCAAATTTTGATTCATGACTGCTCAGGATCATTTTTTGTAATATAGCTCCCATCGATGCATCAGGGCCTGCACCTAGAGATAACCTAAGTACTTTAGAAGAAGGATTTTCCCACTTTTTAGCTATCGCTTTTAGTGCGTAGTGTATTTGTTTTTTCTGATCTTTAGGAAAGTCAAAACCTAGATATTTTCTGTAATATTCCTCAAACTGACTAGTTATGTCATCAATTATTTTTATAGGTAATTCCCTGAGTGATTTTGCATTCTCTCTAGTTAGAGCTATGTGCAAGGTCTCATCAAATAAATCTGGATCCAAACCCAGTGCTTTGACACCAAAATTTCTTACATGCTCTAGATAAAGAAATTTTGCCAAACTTGTGCCTACTATTTTTTTAATTGAGTTTAACTTTTCCCTGTTTAAACCCAGATAGAGCATAGCTTCAGGCCCTCGCCATTCCCTGGATTCTGGACTTGCCCTTAGACAAAAAAGACTATCATCTAAGAAATCTTTTGGAAATTTGGGCGTTTGCCCACCATCAATTATTCTTTTAACAATTTCAGAAGAGACAAAATAGCCAGGGGCGATCGGAAATCCTAACTTGCTTAGTCTCGAAATCGTACTAGCCCTAAAGCCAAACTCTTTTTGACCAACATAAAGGTCAGATGAAACAGAAATTACATGCCTAGCATCATCTGCCATAGAAACAATTTTCACATTTTAGCATCAATTTCATCACACTACCTTCAGCTCAGAAAATTTGGCCACCGAATGCATTATTTTTATTACCTTATTACATAAATAGAGCCTATTATCCTTTTCTTCTGGAACTTTTGAATTGATGGTAACATTTTCAAAAAAAGCTTCTACGACTTCAGATAAATCTGCAAGAGCTTGAAAAGCCTTAAAATAGTTACTTTCAGCTAAAAATACGGTAATCGCCTTCTCCATTGAAATTAACTTATCCATGAGTTTTTTTTCTTCTTTGGTACTAAACAATTTTATAGACGGTTCAAGTTCATACTTCTTCTTGGTTTTATTTTCTTCAGAGGTTAGGATGTTATTTGGACGTCTATAGGCATCAATTAATCTAGCAAAAAGGTCTGTCCTTCTAAATTTCTCTAGCTGTTCGACTTGCAGAAAAGAAATGTATGGATTGTCAAATGTCTTAAGCTCTAAGCACGCTTGTAGTGTATCATGAGGGTATCCCTTCTCAATCAAATACACTCGAAATCTCTCTGCCATAAATTGGTAAAGATCCTCAGCTATTTCTACACTCAAGTTTTTTTTAACTAGATTGCTAAGGCTTATATCTAACTTTTTCTCTAACAAAATTCTTATCAAACCTATTGCACCTCTTCTAAGGG
>CACKFK010000034.1 GCA_902599445.1 uncultured Alphaproteobacteria bacterium | reverse complement strand
CAAAGCTCCATTCGACGTTGAAGTAACACGGCTCGCTAGACCCGCAGCTGTATCAAGAGAAAGACCATTGACATCCTTTATGACCTTAATCACATCGGCCTCCGCAGTTATAGTACCGCTGTCATTCTTCACCGTCTTTGCTACGAAATCCTTAATTTTGTCATCACCAGACCCAGCACCAAAGACAAAGGTGTCAGCTCCTCCTCCGCCTTCCATCGTATCAGTCGTTGTTCCAGCAAAAATTTCATCGGCAAAGTCCGATCCTTCGTGCATGACTTCCTCGACGATCCCCTTTTCAAGACTGAAGGTCACTTGGGTCTCCTTCTCTGCACCTAATTTTACTTTGCCATCAGTAAACTCAAGTTCCTCAATCTCAATGATCAGGTCAACATAGTTTTCACCTGTGCCAATCGAGCCATCACCATTGGCGTCGGTACCATTATTAAGGTCTGTCACTTCGTACACTTGCCTGATTTCATGCCCGTCGAAAATTTGAAGTTCACCAGTGTCAGTGGCATCCAAGTAATCTCCATCGCCATTCGCATCATATTTCACGATAAAGATCTCATCCACCGTCATGTCGGCCGCCAAATCAATAGAATGCTCACCAGTGTCAGTGTAATCTCCATCGCCATTTAGATCATTCAGGAATTTACCTGATTCTAACGTGTCGGCCTTATGATCGCCGTCGATATCAAGATAGAAGGCCGTCATACCTACTTCAATTTCAGCTGCAGTATTATTACTGGATTTAATCTCTGTAATCGTTTTAAAGAGCTTCGTCCCGACTGCTTCTTCACCAGCTTTGGCTCCTTTAATCGTCTCAGTTACTGCATTCCCCGCTTCATCCGTACCTTTGACGGTGAACGTGAGAGCACTGTCATTGCCGTAGCTCTTAATAACTACGTTCTGAGTGTCCATACACATGACCTTGCCACCGGAAACATCTTGTCCATTCATGGCAATCACCTGATTCGAACCTCCCGTTAGTTGTGCCTTATTGAAAATCGCGTCCGCCGCGCCCTTGACTTCTAAAGTGTCCGCAGACTGATCTCCGTCGGCATCATAACCCTTGGCAACTTTCACAGTGACAGCCGTTGTAGCCTCCGTAAAAATGGTAGGCTTCGTCGTGGCATCAATCTCATTGTCACCAATTCTATCCTCCGCCACATTCTCAACCTCAGCCGTTCCGAGTTTTACTTGCCCTTTTGTGGCAGCACTTGACACAACTTTCGTGACCGTCTTGAAGATTGCTTGCGTTGTCACGGCTGCTTGTTTCCCGCCTGTAAGGGTCTCGGAGATGGCCGCACCGTCCGCGTCCGTACCTGTAACTGTAAATGTGATGCCGCTATCATCAGCAGCACTTGTAAGCGTTACGTTAGCATTAAGAACAGCTGAAGCATCGGCAATCGTTAAAGCAAAGCCTTGACTTGACTGTGTCGCGCCACTCGTTGTGCCTATAAGATCGTCATCAGCAGCAACTTTTGACACGTCCGCAGTCGATAAGATACAAACGCCGTTGGCATCTATAATACCGTTACAGATAACAAAACCCTTCTGGGTAACAGAAAAATCTGCACTTTCATCTGCGCTTATCGAGCCATCGCCATTAAGATCGACAGAAGTAGACCGGCCATCAAATTTGGCCACGTCCTTATTAGGATCACCGTTTTCATCAACTCCATTATTCGCTCCGCCAAAAATGAAGTCATTACCGGCTCCACCAATTATGGTATCTCCACCATCACCAGAGCTTATGTAGTCATCTCCACCACCGCCATCAACGAAATCTTCTTTAGGAGCATATTCGGAAATTGTTCCGACTGACACTTCTCCAGCCGTTACGTTACTCGCATCAATGGAAGTTATTTCCGCAAACAACTTGTTACCAATCGCTTCACCGACGTTTGTTCCACTAATGACTTCAGTAATCGTATTGCCATCAGCGTCTTTACCAATCACTGTGAAGTCTGTTGCAGACTCATCAGCCTTACACTCAATCGTGATAAACTGGCCATCACCTAGCTTTTCTGCATCGGCAACTCCCACAGTGACATTTCCTCCAGCCACTGCTGCACTGGTTTCGACCTTCTCTACATTAGCGAAGACCTTAGTTGAGTTAACTGTACCGTTATTAGCTCCCGACACAACTTCCGTCTGGGCGTTACCGTCAAGGTCAGTTCCTACGATCGTAAATTGTACAGCTTCGTTGCCTGTTGCAGCATTACCGTCTCCGTCATTTCCAACTGTGATCGAGACGAGCCTTCCCTCTGCACCCTCACCATTGGCAGCATTACTGTCAGTTAAAGCTCCTGATAAGGTCAGCGCACCCTTCGCACTTACGGCACCAGAGAAAAAACCATCGGGATCTGCCGCAGCAAAATCCTGCTCTAAACCGAGATCCATATCGGCCGCAAGAACACAAAACTTAGCTGCTGAGTTCTTCGCATTTCCACCTGCATCTTGGGGCTCGATTTTTGTCACGGTCTTAAAGACCTTCGAACCAGTGGCCGTAGCACCGCTAGTACCATCAACACCGGAAATAAGTTCGGTTTGGGCACTGCCGTTAGCCGCGGTTCCCGTTATTAGAAATTTAGTACTGCTATCATTTCCTGAACTTTCGATCGTGATTTTACTGTTTAAAACAGCCGCAGCATCGACGATGGTTGTGTCACTTGCACCACCAGCGCCAGCAGCGGCGCTAGCCTTAGCAATTTCACCAACTCTTGTCGCTGAAAAAAGCGAGTCTGTGTCAGATCCCTCTACCACGCTTCCCGTAACGGATTCGGCAGCTGAAGCACCCTTCACCATGACAGAGTCTACCTTACCGTCTCCATCTTCATCCACGTCCCTGATCGTCGTGATAAGAGATTCAAACGCGTCGTCATACTCAATCGCTTCCACATTTCTGATGTAAACAACATAATCGTCAGAAGCATCGTCTTTTGTCCCATTGTTGTTGGTATACTTGTCATACTTGGAAAGGTCATCCGTAGCGTCATCGCCCGTCGTATCACCGTCACCATTGACATCAAATTTTCCTGTGTGACCGGCTCCAGCCACAGCCTTTGTCCAGTTGGCCGCATTGCCTGACAAAATAACGACGTCCATACCTTCGCCGCCATCTACGACATCGTTGGCATCTCCAGACTTTGCCCCAGGATCAATCGTATCGTCACCGCCGCCCGCACTTATAGCGTCCGTACCGTCACCACCGTCAAAGAAATTATCAGAGTCAAAGAGCTCCTGAAGAGCCGCCGCTTTTGTCCCTTCCTCTTGTACGACCCAATCAGGGACTAAAGCCTGAAGATCAGACGAAGTGACTGAAAATACATTGCCCGTGATATCACCCAAGAGTTCAGCGTTATCAACTTCAAAGTCAAAGTCCAAATCATCAACATTGATTTCCAAACCTGTACGTCCGTATCCGTCATCAAACTGTAGATTTTCCATTTCAAAAACGTAATCCACGGTGGCTTTCTTATCTCCGTCCGCCACAGCTTTCTTTTCTTCATCGGAAATTTTTCCGTCAGCATCTAAGTCCTTAGTCGTAACTTTCATACCTTTCGAAGCAGTTACGTCTGCATTGTTAAACGAACTCACACCCAGCTGCATGTTGCCATCTGAGGCAGTGGCACTATCAGTAAAAGCCACCGTGACATCGGTAATCTTAAAGAACAACTGATCCCCGTAGGCTTCACCGTTGTCCACGCCAGTTATGACGTCAGTCACCGTCGCCCCTTTGGAGTCAAGCCCCGTCACAGTAAAGGTCATATTTTTATTATCACCACTTCCCTCAGCCGTAAAATACTTACCAAGGTCGTTGTCAGTTCCATCACCAAACGTAACGGTACCATCACCGGCACTGCTGCTTGGGAAAAGTTCCCCATTAAACGTGACTTTCCCCGCCGACACAGATGCATCATCCAGAAGAGCGTTATCCTTATCAAGGTGCACTGTTTCGTAAATAATGGGATTACCAGAGGTATCATTATGGTAAGACCCGTCACTATTGTTGTGTGCTACCCAGATATTGACATTCGTGTCAATTTCATAGTTGGCCCTGTTACCCTCAAACACGGCCGTGTCGTCACCGCCACCATTACCGCCGACCAGTGTATCGTTACCCTCACCGCCAACTAGGGTATCATCACCGTTACCACCGTTGAGCACGTCATCGCCAATTTTCCCTTCGAGCTTCTCATCCATGTCAGAACCCTCGAGAAGATCCGTGCCGCTGGTACCCTTCTTACCACCAACGTCAGGCAAGCCATCCCCGTCTAGGTCAATAAAGGTTTCCATTTTCTGAAAGCCTAAATAATCGTCCCAGAATTGAAGCCCCTCAATACCGTACAGGGTGTCCGTACCCTCGGAAAGAGTTTCGTCGGTACGGGAATCTTTGACCTTCACGTAACCGTCAGCCTTATAAGTCGTGGAGGTGTTACCGTCACTATCGTAGTACGTGATTGTAAATAGGCTCTTATTTCCGCTGTAGGCAGCAACGTCCTCGCCAGGACTTCCCCATTCGTCAAGTCCGTTTTTACCACCATAAATGGTATCATTGCCAAGACCACCTTTAATCCAATCCGGGCCGTCATTTCCGTAAATCGTGTCGGCTCCTTTACCACCGTCGATACCATCATCTAAGTCTGTACCTTGTATCGTATCGCCAAAAATACTTCCAAAGATGTCTGATCCACCCTTGACTTCCTCAATGCCATTCCAGTAAGAACGCTGTGTTTCATTCACGCCAACGAAAACCATCTGATCATTAAATTCTAAAGTTTCCACATTGGTCAGAACGTCTGCACCTTGGCCGCCTTGATCTGCAGGGGTTGGATCCGTAACAGTAATCTGCAGTATTTTGGACTTACTTCCATCGGCATTTGTGACTTCCACTTCAGAATCTTCAATTTCAAAATCAGCGTAGTTACCGTCAAAAATCACAACGTCAAAAAGCTTTGACCCATCCCATTGGTTCGTACCGTCGGCACCACCATCAATGATATCGTCTCCCGCTCCAGGCTTAATGAAATCACCGCCAACACCACCGGAAATTGTATCGTTTCCGCCATTACCAATGAGTTCATCATTTCCGACACCGCCGTCAATCTTGTCATCGGCAGACGTACCGTTTACGTAACGGCGAACTTCCAATCCAGACACTGGATCCACGTCAATAAACTCTTCCTTTGTAAGTGGGAGAAATTGATCTTGAAAACCAATAAACTCGACATTAGTCAAAATATCCGTGCCCGTACCGCCCATGGCAGATGGCAAGGAATCCTTAACGACAACAAATTGCTGCGTATCGGCATAGTCACCCCAAGTAGATATCGAAATACTCAGATCGCTCATTAAATCGATCAGTTTTTGATCGGTTTTGGCATAAGTATCGATGGTGTAATTCTTGGCGGGACCCGCATAGAGGGCCTCATCCTTTGGCGTCCAGCCAAATTCAGTCACGCCATCAGCACCGCCATCTATGAAATCATTTCCGCCACCGCCATCAAGACGATCACCGCCGGCGTATCCGAAAATAACATCATCGCCGCCCTTACCACGAATTTCATTATCGCCATCCATGACCGACGCACTTGCATCCCACGAAGTTATGTCGTCAGCCCCGTCGGTACCGACAACTTCCACCCAGTCATAACCGTTGTTGGAATTGCCATCCCAATCCCACTTTTCGACACGTAGACCTAAGTCAACATGACTATCGTTAAACTGTACCTGCTCTATATTAAGCAAAAGGTCATTGCCTGAACCACCCATTTCACTGGGGAGATAGTCCATCACAATATATCCAACGGTCGTGTAAGCGGACGTATTCACTGAATCCGGATTGGCACTTGTAATGACAGTGTAGCCATCTAATTCTACTTTACCGTTCGTGGCACCTAAGGCGTCTTCCAATTTCTTGTTCTTGTCCCAAATAGTTGTGTTATTTGGCGTGAGACTACTAGCGTTCACATAAACCTTGAAAATGTCATAACGGCCCTCAATACCCGAGTACTCAGCCATATCAAGGTCTCTCCAACTATCGCCGGAAGTTCCATTGGCTCCACCATCTAAAATATCATTTCCTTTTCCACCCTTGAGGCGGTCTCCGCCCGCGAGGCCCTCCAACTTGTCATGACCCGCATTACCGGAAATCATGTCAGTGGCAGGGGTATTATTGTTTGCGCCGTCACCTTTGATAGTCTCATCAAAAGGCGTACCCTGCTGGAAACTCTCCGTAACGGGATTACCTTCCCAATCATACCACGTAGAGCTGTGTGAAGTTGCCTTCACATCGAGAAATTCATCGGAAAAGCC
Source organism: uncultured Alphaproteobacteria bacterium (assembly GCA_902599445.1). Classification (GTDB taxonomy): domain Bacteria; phylum Pseudomonadota; class Alphaproteobacteria; order Rhodobacterales; family Rhodobacteraceae; genus CACIIZ01. The sequence continues at coordinate 8,816 of CACKFK010000034.1, read as the reverse complement.
AATACCTTCCACGTCTACCAAGACGTTAATACCAACCGATCCGACTTCACCAATGGGAAGGGTGTCAGTCACGAGAAAGGCATCCTTCCACGCGTAGCCGCTTTCAGCCGTCACCGTCGATGCATACTTATTAAGTAAGACATACTCTTCGTAATCTTCTGACCAAGCCGCATCGCCATTATAGTCAAACACCATGAATTCATCGTTATCTCCAAGTAATAAATCTGAGTTACTCGTTTTTACTTGAACTTTGACTTGCTTCACTTCAGTTCGGCCGTACTTAACTTCCCAGAAATTCGCCTCGTCTCTAAACCAGCTGTCGCCTCCGCCAGAGTTGTTTGGATCATTTTGATCACCACCGTGCACGTAGTCAGCGCCCGACCCAGGCTGGATACGGTCCGCTCCATCGCCAGCGATAATCCAGTCATCACCACCCTGCGCATTGATCCAGGTACTTCCGGCGTCACCGTAGAACACATCACCGAAACCCGTTCCCCAGAAATCCATGTACAGACCGCTGGCGTCTCGCATAGTCGACGGACTTAGATCAAACATTTCCCCATGGTGTCCGGATCTAAATTCAATACGCTCAAGGCCGTACATAACGTCCGTACCCATACCGCCAGCCTCATCCGGCCGCTGATCGGCTACCGTTATTTGGTTAATTGTCTTGCCTCCAAATCTTGCAAACAGACTTTGAGCAAAATCCTTATCCGCCGTGGAGGCACTGCCATTCGCAGCTTTATTTATTAAACCATCATTATCCCAGTCAATATTATTGGTATTGGCATCAACTGCATTGCCAGCGTTATTCAGTTCAAACGCCAGTTCTTTAATTGAAATGTCAAAATACTTAGACTGCGCTTCGTAAACGGCCGTGTCGCCCCAGGCCCAGCCGTCATCAGACTCAATGCCGCCAACCACAAGATCGTTCCCCTTGCCGGGCATAATTTGATAGTCCTTGTCTGCAGACGCATCATCGGTCAGAGTTCCCGCAATAGTATCATCCCCAGAAGTTCCAATGATTGTCGTGTTAAGATCCCAATCATTCTTCATGGTGGTGATTTTCAAGGAGTAATTTTGATCCGCAAAATGAATGTTTTCAATATCAACGAGAATATCCTTACCCTCACCGCCGTAAAGCTTGTGAAGAGTATCTTCAACCGTGTAATACACTGGCGCATCGTTGTTGCCCAACTCTGTTTTGGTAAGACCAGTGTTGTCCCACGTGTTGTTACTATCTCCATCCACGTCTGTATGTTTGGTGATTATGTAACGAGCCCTGACACCGTCGTAGTTTACCTTGTCGCCATTGCCTTCCATTTCCCACCATTCGGCTTTGTCCTCGCCACGGCCCCAGAAAATATCGTCACCGGCTTTTCCGTAGAACTTGTCATTACTGTCCCAGCCCTTGAACACATCGTTCTTGCCCTGACCAAAATATTCAAACTTGACTTTTAGTCCTGATGCCTTCGTCCACCAGCCATTCGCGTCAGGCTCCCAGAGTTCCTCACTATGAACTTTGTACTTCGCGGTGTTGTCAAAGCCAGGATTCGCATTTCGGTATGTGTCCCACTCACTTTGCGTTACCTCAGTGTTATTCGATGAGATGGCGTTAATCAGCGCTTTTGCGTCATGGGTTTGTGCCGTTCCATACAGAATATCCACGGTAATCGGCACGTTCGCAGTCGTATTATTACTACCATTTCCGCCATCGCCATCATGATCGGCAGACTTGTAGGCCGCGGGCATAAACATCTCAGCTATATACCCAATGTCTACCGTTCCGCCAGCTGCATCACCAGCCACGGCTGAAACGGATTTAAAGACCTTAGACCCGTACACCACTTTGGCCCCGCCAGACGCATCGACGTGCGTGAATACTTCCGTCAGATTGCCGCCGTCCTCGTCCTTTCCCGTGACCGTCACCTTGGCAGTCGTGCTGTTTCCCGTTAAGAAAGTCACGGCAAGGTAATGCCCGGAATAACCGTCCCACAAATCAGACGCCCCGTTGCCGGCACCATTGAGAGCAATCGACCCGTTGGTAACATTGCCGCCATCAACCAGACCATCCATGTCCATGTTGTTCGTACTTAAGAGTGCTCCATTGCCAGCCAACTGGCCGAAATCACTGAAGGTATACTTAAAAGTTTCATTATTCGCCTTCGTGCCAACCTTCTTGAGTTGAACTTGCGTGGATTTTTTATTGGTATCGAATGTTCCGTTAAACGATGACCCTATGGACAACTCGTAATCCGAACCAAATTCGATTTTATCAATATATTTAGCGTGGACTGTCCCGTCTCCACCCTTGGAAGCCGGCAGCAAGTCTTTGATAATCCAATACTCATACGTTGAAGAGGTTGAATCATTGTCATAGGTAATGTCGTAGCGGCTAAACAACCCGGAAAGCTTCACGCCGTCCTTGCCTTCCTTACGGCCATTAAACACGTCAATGTCATCAGTTGTGATATTATCGTTTGGACCCTTAGACCCGTTAGGGGCAAAGCCTACCCCCAAGCCAACGGAGCCACCGTCATAGTCGGAAGCGTCAACGGTTTCCGCGTATTCCGTACCCCTGAGTTTATATCCCGTTACGACTTCCTTGCCACTGTCATTCCACTCTTTTTGCGTCTTAACTTCAGGCTTAAAGTAAGTCCACTGCGCGTTGTGTCCATCGCCAAACTGTACCGCGTCAATGTCGTAAAGAATATCCGTTCCTGTTCCGCCCATGGACTCCGTTAGTTTATGCTTAACAGTCACATACTCTAATTTGCCGGCGCTATCGTTGTGCAGAGTAATGTCATACTCGCCCTTTTCACCGTTATACCCAACGTAGCTAAATTCAAGGTCTGGCGTGTCCTTGTTGTCGTCAGACGCCCGCACACCGCCATCATAGGTGGTAGAGGACCCGTACACCACATCGTCACCCTTGCCAGGATCAAATGACATTTCCTTAACCTTGGACAAATCAAATTTACTGTCGTGGGTCTTAAATTCAACTGCTTCATCCCAATACATGACATCGTCGAAATCAGTACCTTCGTAGTCAGCCTTGTAAAACTTTGATTCGACCCAGTCATTCGTGACACCCACCTTAACAGTCGTGTTAGCCTTTTCCGCTTTGTCGCCCCAATTTCGGCTCGTGTCTATTGCGACGTTTGTGACCTTATTTAATTTTACACCCCACCAGTCACTGGTTACCACCTCAGCATACGTGCTTCCCGACCAAAATTCGGCGTAAAGGGTGACACCTTTCTCATTGTTACTAATGCTGCCATCCCAATTAAGATCAGCGTCCCCGGTAATAATGTATCGCGTGTCTGTATCAAGATCGTTTTTATTAGGGTTAGTCCTGGTCAGACTGACGTGCCTCAAACTCCCAATAGTCGGATTATCAATTGCGCTTAAATTACCATCAGCGTCGATTTTGTCCGGATCTGCAGACACTTCCTTCCAATCGTCCCAGGCATCGCCCTTGGAGGATATGGCAAGTTTCGTCAGGCTCGTTCCGCCACCTTCCATGTTACTCATGCCCATGTCGCCATGAGAGTCATTACTTTGCTCCATGAGAAACTCATGATCGCCACTGCTCATATGACCAAATACCAAGCCCTCAATCCCCATTAAGACGTCCGTACCGTCGCCGCCCTGGCTGTCAGCCAAACTATCCACAACGAGGACAGCCTCAAAGTAACCGTTGGCCTCCGTTAGCTCCGTCAAAGACATGTAGTTGTTAATGCCCACCTTGACGTTGGCGGCCGTATCATTACTGGCCTTGACAGACGTAATGGTCTTGAATGCCTTGACGCCATTGGCCGTACCTTTATTCGCACCGGTAATGACATCAGTAATAGTGGCACCGGCTACGTCAGTACCGACCACCGTAAATTTTATTCCAGAATCATCACCGTCACTCGTTACAGTTACAATTCGCCCGGCCGTCGGCAGGGCAGTATTAGTCAACGTCGTAATCGCCTGGTCAGCCGACCCAGCACTTAAATTAATGGCCGTGGCAATGAAATCATCGTCGGCACCGCCGCCGTCCGTGACACCCTTGTAATTGTAATTCTCACTGTTGGCACGGTAAATCACGGCATTGCCATTAGCGTCCCGCTCTATCGCTCCATTTTCATTTGCCGCTCCCTGCGCGTTGACCGCCTTGACATACACATTTTGAACAACGTCGTAACGGCCAATTGACCCTGAGAAAAAGGCCGTGTCGCCCTTGAAGGTCCACTCACTACCACCAGCGTGGGTTCCGCCCCAGATCGTGTCGTCGCCTGACCCGCCCTTTACACGGTCAATGGCCCCGCCAGCCACGATAATGTCATTACCAGCCTTGCCAAAAATTTCGTCTTTCTGCGCCTTAGACGGATTGGCCGTGTGGCCAATAACGTCGTTCTTAATGGTTCCGCGGAATGTACCCTCGTAATTCGTCTGTTTGGCGACTTCATAAGCTCCGTTAGAATCTTTCGTCGCGTGTATCCCGCTAAACCAGCCGGCCTCGTTATTACTCGGGTCATGACCCTCGACCATGGAGTAAACTTTTTTTCCATCCAAGACTACACCTGTGTCAAAAGCAGCGTACTTTCCACCATCCCAGGGCTTGATCTCTTGCACCTGGTTGCCGCCCATCCATGGGTCATACCAAGAATCTTTTATTGAGGCTATATTAGTCTGGTCCGCCGTCTTACCTGCATGATTAAACGGGGTAGTGGTCCAATAGTTGTCCGTGAACGCCCAGCTAAACGAATCGATTTCCAGTTGCTCTCTGCCGTCTTCGAATTCGGCTTCCTCAACATTCAGAAGGTAATCCGTTCCCGTGCCGCCTGCCAAATCTGGCAAGACGTCCTTCACTTGAACGACTTTTGTCCATTTAGCTTTCTCAGTAGCATCCGTCAGAGCACCATACTCAGCAATTGTCTTTACCTGATACGCGCCATTACTGTCGAAATCTGGCTGGCCAGCCTCCATCTTTAAGTAGACTTCCGAGATGGTGTAACGAAGCTTTGAACCTGCGTAAATCGCACGGTCATACCCTTTAAACTGATCCTGAAAAAAGGCATCCGTGCCAGCGTTATTATCTATAAGTGGGGTGTAGTTACCCGTAGTTCCCGACACTTTAAAGTAGGTAGGCTCACTTGGATTGTCGTCCCACGCCCAGAGGACCGTTGAACCATCCACTGTCTGCTCGTAAATACTGTACTTTCCCTTTTTCTGGGTGTCAGGATTTTCAATCAGCTGGTTCGTAATAGCCTTTCCATTGGCTGTGGCAGCGTCAAGCGCAGCCAAGAAATCACTTTCAGAACCGCCATCAATGAAGTCATCTCCCTGACCCCCTTCAATAGTATCCTGACCCTGACCGGCAAGAACAACGTCGTTTCCTTTTCCAGCAAAAATGTGGCTGTCGTGAATTCGTCCGTCACCCGTCTTCGGTTGATTATTATTATTATTGTTGTTGTTATTATTATTAGGGTTGTTGTTGTTATTATTATTGTTGTTGTTGTTATTATTGTTGTTGTTGTTAGTGTTGTGATCAACAACGTTATTATTGTTGTTATTGTTGTTATTATTAGGGTTGTTGTTGTTATTATTGTTGTTGTTGTGATCGACAACGTTATTATTATTACTATTATTGTTGTAGTTATTGTTACTGTTGTGATCGACAACATTGCTTTGGTTGCCACTACCACCAGCGGAATGGTCTTCAAAAACTATGTACCACTTATTTGCAGTGGCGTCCCATTCAACTTTATCGTTGTAGCCAAACTCAGTGCTTCGGGCTATTTTTATGTCGTTCGTTCCATCATTGACAGTGTATATTTCTGTCTTGCCCTCAATAACTTCATCGGCACTCATGCCCCAATCAGCGTTGGCCTTAATGTAAATCTTATCAACGGTTTCCACAACTGTATCGTTAGCGCCCGGCTCCCAAGTCCAAATTTCAAAGAAATTTCCGTCCGAACCGTCCGTACCCATATTTTCATACTGACTAGCGTCAAAGACCTGCATCCAACTGCCGTTAACAAGCTCAACCTTCTCGGCAATCATTTTCATCCTTGGGTTCCAGGCTACTTTAACACCAGCCGTTCCTCCATTATACTCCTTAGGCAAGTCATAAATATCAAACGTTTCCTCCGGGCTAAATCCATCGTCGTACGTAATCCGCACACCCGTGGCGACCTTGGCTGTCGTGTCAGTAGGCGCCCACTCGTGGTAACTAACCTGCTCACCGGCCGACTTTTGCTCGTCAGTTATATCTGCGTAAAAGCTTCCACCAATAGTGTAAGTGCCATCGCCGTCTGCAGCTACCTCATCGAACACCCACTGCATTTCACTGTCAAAGGCCAACAAACGATCACTCGTGCCGTCATTAACTTTATAAATATCAAAGTTACCGACGATATCAGCGCCACCCCAGAAATCAGATATACTTGTGACAGAGGCCTCAGCCTTCTCATCGGCGCCAGGCATCCAGCTCCAAATGTCAAAGCCACCCATGTCTTCCATCATGGCGTCGGCTTCATCCCAAAATCCATCGTCGAAAATGGACACACCGGTATTGTAGTCATCAAAACCACCAAAGCCACCCTGGTCGGATTTCTTGCCGGCAACAAGATTAATCACATCGCCAAAAATCGTACCCTCAGCGTGAACATTGTGATGAATATCGTACTTAACCTGAAAGTTAATCATGCCGTCCCAGTCAAAACCAAACTGGGCCTGCTCCATGCCGAGAAGAATGTCGGTTCCCTCGCCGCCGTAAACCTCAGGCAGCGTATCAGAAACGACGAAGAACGTCTCGCCTTCACTAACTTTTAAAATTGCCTTGTCCTCACCGGCACGCTTGATTTCACCAAGCGTCTCCGTACCCTTAGTCGTCGGCGTGACAGTAAAGACTGTATTGCCATTCGTGTCCTTAATCACGATTGCCTTCTTGGCGAATGTGTGCTTCGTCAACTCAAAACGATCAATACTCGCATTGTACTCAGCGACGTCGTTAACCATCCAATCGTCCCACGGATTACTGGACGTACCGTTGGCACCACCGTCCATGACATCGTTACCCGTACCACCAATAAGTCTGTCGCCACCCTTACCGGCAACCATCACATCATTGCCAGCCTCGCCGAACATAAAGTCCCTGTCTGGCTGGGTCTGACCGTCAGGAATGTCAGCCATGTTAAAATTAATCGTATCATCACCGAAAGTTCCCTTCCAGTTAACCTCGGCAAAATCACCACTACCCCATACTTCTGAAACCACAGAAAGGTTAAAATGAAAATCATTGAACTGAATGAACTCAACACCCTCAAGCAAATCAACGCCAGTTCCCTTTTTCCCCGAATTTGAATCGGTCACAACGGTGTACGTTGTGTCAGCCTTCGCGGTAAAACCACTGAAGACACTTGCACCAAAACTTTGACTTATGACAGCCGCAAGATCAGTATTGGCCCCATTTGCGTCCGTGGTGTAAGTCTTAATATCGTAACGAGAAAAATCTCCTCTGTACTCTACAGTATCACCCTTGGGCCCCGAATGACCGCCGCCGCCATGATCCATGCCACCGTCCATCATACCGCCGTCCATCATACCGCCGCCCAGATCCTCCATGAACGCATCCGGATCAAAATCTCCAAAATCTTCCGCACTCATATCGGAAAAATTCGCCGCTATATAATCGCTAGCTTTAAAGGTACTGGTATCCCCGCCACCTTCAAAAATATCATTGCCCTTACCAAGAACTGCCCGGTCAGCGCCGTCATCGCCCTTGACGTAGTCATTACCGGCTCCACTTTCGATGAATTCGTCAGCCTTTTCACCTTGAATAAGGTCATCAAAATCAGTGCCCTCGACACGACCGCCCCAAGGATCCTTAAACAGAGAAAGCCTAATTGACTTATCGTCAAACAGGATTTCATCAATGTTAGTAAGGATGTCCGTGCCAAGACCGCCATCGGCGTCAGCCAGACTGTCAGTCACCACGAAATACACCTGCCCGGCAACCATTAAATTAGCCGCCGCCGCGTTAATATTTAAATCAGAAAGCAGTGAATCCAAGTAACTCTTGTCATCCTGTGGATTGACACTACCGTCTTCTTTCGTTCGACTATTTGCGTTCGTCGAGTAAGTTAACTTTTCGACAGTAAAACGACGACCCGCGCCCATGTAAAGAGCGATGTTATCGTTTTCCCAAGGCTCAAAACTATCTCCACGAGCCGCGCCATCTAGAAAATCATTTCCCGCGCCGCCTTCCAGATCATCACCCGATCCTTTAGAGGTTTCGTCTCCAATAAGAACGTCATTACCACCTTCACCATGCATCATGGAGAACGTGTCCGTACCCGTCATGACGTCACCGAATGCCGTTCCGAAAGAGAAATCTTCTCCGGAGGCCAGCCCCCACTCATCCGTAAAAGTATTCGCAAACTCCTCCACTACGAGAAGCATTTCCGTATCATCAAATTCAAGAATTTCGATACCGGAAATCGTGTCAGTTCCCTCGTCCAGGCCATCGGCCGTATTATTATCTTTTACGGTAAAGGTTCCGTCTGCCGCCTGCGTCACAGTATAATCGGACATTTTACCCTTAAACTTCGCCCGGTCACCATAATCCCAGACAGTTTCGTCGGGATCGTACATCAGATTACCATCTTGATCCTTAAGCTCATTACCTTGCTGGTCGGTAAGAACAGTACGGCCGTCAGCGCCACCCTCAATAATGTCGTTTCCTTCACCGCCCTCGATACGGTCTGCGCCACCGCCACCGTCAAGTTTATCGGCACCGCCACCAGCGACAATACCGTCGGAAA
>CACKFK010000033.1 GCA_902599445.1 uncultured Alphaproteobacteria bacterium | reverse complement strand
CATCTTTCGCGTGGCGTACTGCCATCGTTAAGCCTCGTATCTGAGACTCCATTCTATTGGCTACCGCCAGACCTGCAGCATCATCTGCAGCCGCATTTATTCTTGAACCTGACGATAATTTAGCGATAGAACTTTCAAGTTCACGCTGAACACGGTCCATATTTGATTTAGCAATAATTGCTGGGACGTTAGTATTAACAACTGTAGTCATCGGTTAAATCTCCTGCCTGTGTGTAAAAAAGTATGTAAATTCTTCGTGTGTGTGTAAGAGCAGTAACGACATAGACAGAAGATGTTTAATTATTTAATTACCTTTTTTTACAAAAAAAAAAAAAATTAAAAAATAGCTAACAGTTTTGTTTTTAAGTCGTTAATTCCGCTTAGGAATCCGATCGAATCAACCTAAAATTCCTAAGTGGCAGAATCTATTAGGAAATCGTAATTTAAAAACAGAAATATTGAGGTCGGTAATTATCTGTAGGTGCTAAACCTTGCTTTAGATTTTTCTTAAATTTGTATCGAGACGACCAGCTTGAAGCACCTTGGCACGTAAAATGCAGGAAATGTTCAAACCTAGGAGCTATAATATGAATCATATGTTAGATATACATAATAAGTCTGGTATTTTGGCAGAGTATAGAGATCTATATAATGACAACCAATATGATGAAGTCATCAGAAAATTTGGTGAGCAAATTGATGTAGAGCCCAATAATCCATTAATTCTCAATATTGTTGGTGCGTCTTATCAAAAATTAAATAAACTTTCACTTGCTAAGGAATATTTCACAAAGGCTGCCGAATTAGATCCTAGCGTTGCAGAAGTATTTTTTAACCTTGGTAATATAGAGTATAGTCAGAAATCCTATCAAGATGCTTTTGATAATTATAATAAAGCTTTAAATAATAATTTCGTTAGTGCAATTGTCCTGGTTCAAATGGGAAGATGTCTTGTAGGGCTAAATCACCTTTCAGATGCCAAAGCCTTATACGACAATGCACTTGAAATTGATCCGCATTGCAGTCAGGCTTATATAGAATTGGCCGAACTAAAATCAATAGAGAATGAGCCAGAAGAAACAATTGAATATTTTTATAAAGCTTTGGAGATCAATCCTAATTCTTCTCTTTGTCTCCTTAGACTTGCAAAATATTTTAGCAGATTAGATCAACCTAAGATGGCCTTAAATTTTGTTCAAAAGGCAGTAAATCTCGGCTCAAAGGATCCGGATTTATTTTTTGAGCAAGCGGCAATACTCAAAAAAATTGGGTTCCCTGAAGAATCTGTGTTCATTTTGAAAAATATATTAGAGGCAGATAATCAGAATTCTAAAGCATTTGATATGATAGGATCTAACCTCTTATCGCTCGGCATAGTTGATGAAGCGATTGAAAGGTTTTGTGATTCTATTTATCTAGAACCAGAAGGAGGTGACTGTTATCAAAACCTGGGAACAGCACTTTCTTCCGTTGGACGGTTCAAAGATGCTGAGGAGTGCTTCATTAAAGCATCCGAATTGTTAGGTGAATCTTCAAATTTGCATTGCGAAATGGGCAAAATGTATTTTAAGATTGGTGATGTTAAAACTGCATTAGCTGAATATAACCTATCATCAACACTTAATCGTAAGTTAATTTCCCCTCTTATTGGTAAGTTTGAATTGTCTGGATTTTGTCCTGAATTACGATCAGATACGCTTTTCAAAGAAATTTCCTTTCATATGACGGAGCAAAACTCAGATATTGATATCTTTTGTGTGCATGAAGATCTTTATGATACTGAAAGTATAGCGCTCGTCTCCTTTGGTAATTCAAAGTCATCACTGTATGTTCAATCATTAATGGATGGACATCCTGAAATCTCATCGCTGCCAGGTTATTACTTCAAGACTTGGTTTGAAGAAAAAACATGGCCCATCTTTAATCCTGAACTTTCAAATAGCAATTGGCGAAAAATATTAGCCAATGACATATGTAGACATTTTGAACCAATGTTTGATGCATCTAGTGAAAAGGCAGTTTTAGGTATAAGTGATCATGGAATCTCCAGTGCTGGAGCGATGGGTTTTAACAAATTAGGGAAAGATGGATCCAAAGTTTTTTCTTTAAATATGGATCTTTTCAAGGAAAAATTCTTGGAGCTGCTTTTACCAATTGATCAACTTAATCAAAAAAAGTGCTTTGAACTTGTGCATAAAGCATTTGATCTTGCTTATAGAGCTGAATCAAATGAAAATTTTACTGGTAACAGGATATTACATAATTTTCATGAGCCTAATCTAGACGCTTATTTAAGATTCTTAAGCTATTATCCCAAGTCAAGAATTCTAAATCTTATTCAAAATCCAATTCAGCTGGTGGAAGATTGGATCCAAACTGGTTTTAGCCAATTAACCGGGAAGGACTGTCAGAAAGATAGTCAAGTATTATTTACAGTCAATGATAAAATCACAAAATTACTACTTACTTTTAACAATCCATTAAACACCATATGCAATGTGGGTGGGGTCAAATTGGAAACTTTAGTTAATAATCCAAAGGAAACCATACCAAGAATTGCAGAATGGCTTGAGATATGTGAGGACAAATCGTTATTTGATAGTTCATTTCTTAATGAACAATTCTTAGAAAGAAACCAAACCAACTCCAAATTAAATGAGCTATACTATACGGCGGATAAAAAGGTGAGTGATAGTGTACTGGGGGCTAAAGATAAGCAAGTTCTTGAAACCCTTTTCTGGCCTCTAATGAGCGCCTTCCAATATACTGAGGTGGACGAAGTTCAGTTCAAGAAAAACCTTAAGAAGATTAGACCTTTGTTAGATAAACCTCTGCAATTTGAACAAGATCTTCATGCTAAGATTGGAGACAAAACAGTATCTGTGGAATTAACTGACCCTTATCAGGCCTTACATAGACATTTGATAAACGCCTGGGAACTTCTTAACAAAAACAAAACCTATCCAAATCTCATTAAAACTATACTGAATTAAACTATAATGGATCAATATTTCACTTTTGTTGACAATCTCTATTAAATTTTTGAGTTTTATGAGTTAAAAATGCTCGAGAAGATCCCTGAAAGAAACTTGAATCAGCATGTTGAAGAGTTATGCAGTTTGTTCCAAGAAGGGCAAATAGAAAGGGTGCTTCTTGAGGTTGAATCATTACTAGGAGAGTTCTCCAAATCAATAGCACTGTATAATATTAAAGGCATTTCTTGTGCACACTTAAAAAGGTTTGATGAGGCAATTAAAAGCTATAAGAAAGCAGCCCAAATTGACCCTGAAAACCCAATAACATATTTCAACTTGGGAGTTGCGCTGCAAGACAGTGGTCAATCGGCTGAGGCATTGCACCAGTATAAGATAGCCTTAAGTAAAAACCCCAAATATCTTGATGCCATACTTAATATAGGGACTATCTTTCAAGAAAAGGGTAGTTTTCCAGATGCTATTAGTTATTTTAAAAAAGCCCTTCAAATTGACCCAGAACACCCAATTGCATATTTTAAATTGGCCTTAACATTACAAAGCATCGGCCGTTTGAACCAGGCACTGCAAAACTATAAAATTGCCTTCAGTAAAAATCCTGAATGTTTCGAGACCTTATTTAATATAGGCTTTATTTATCAAGAAAAAGGGTTATATGCTTCCGCGATCAATTCATTCAAAAAAACATTAGTATTAAATCCTAATCATGCCCCAACCTATATCAACCTTGGTATGTCACAGAATAAAATGGGGAAAATCACAGCTGCAGAAGATACTTTTAGAAAAGCTATCTCTCTTGACTTTGCTAAGTCACCTGCTAAAGCCAATTTAGGTTACTTGCTCTGTGACCAAGGGCATTTTGATGAGGGCATAAATGAAATACAAACTGCCGTAGCCCTGGATAAAGATTATTTAAAAATTCATGACAATTTTTTATTCTGTCTCAATTACTCCCCTGATTTATCCGCAGAGGAGATTTACGCTTATTACAAAAATTTTGACAATCTTTATTCCAAAAACACTACCCCTAAATGGCTTGGCGTTCAGACCTCTAAGAAAAAAAGAAAACTCAAAATAGGATATGTCTCAGGTGAATTGTCTAGAACTTCCGTATCTCGTTTTATAGAACCTATTTTCATCAATCATGATCAAAAGCAATTCGAAATCTATGCCTTTGCGAAAGTACCCAACCATGATTATATAACCTCCAGCATTAAAAGCCATTGCGATGGCTGGGTTAATATAGATGAAATGTCTCCCAAAGATTTGGCGTCAAAAATACGAGACCTTGGTATCGATATATTAGTTGATCTAGCTGGCCATGTCCAAGGCAACAAATTAGGTGTTTTTAGATATAAACCAGCGCCTGTATCTCTATCTTGGTGGGTAGGTTTCGGTTATACTACGGGGCTCTCGGCTATTGATTATTTTCTAGCCGACAAAACCCTTGTACCCAAAGGTTCAGAACATCTATTTGCCGAAAAAGTCTGGAAATTGGACCACCCCTGCTCCACTGTTTTTCGTCCAGATCCTAATACAGGACCAGTCAATGCTTTACCTGCTTTGACAAACGGTTTCATCACCTTTGGAACCCTTACTCGCTCTATAAGACTAAATGATCGTGTCATCAAGACTTGGGCCAACATTCTTAAAAAGGTGCCTAATTCAAGACTCATCGTTAATAGTATAAACTTCAGATATGACGAAATGAAAGAAATCTTTATAGAGAAATTTAAAAAGGCTGGCATCTCACGAGATCGGTTGGATATCGGTTATGAGAGTCCTCCATGGAATATATTAAGAAAGATCGATATCGGGTTGGATTGTTTCCCACATAATTCCGGCACCACCCTAGTGGAACATCTTTATATGGGGAATCCTTATATCACCTTAGCTGATAGACCAAGTGTTGGGAGGATTGGCAGTCACTACTTAAATGCTATAGGTCATGGTGAGTGGATTGCTCACTCCGAAGAAGAATATGTTGAGAAAGCCTGTGATCTTAGCGAAAACCTTGAAAACCTTTCAAACATCAGACAGCAATTACGACCGGAAATGAACGCCTCTCCCCTTTGCCAGGAAAAAGAATTTGTCAAACACTTAGAGCAAACTTATCAACAAATGTGGAATTGTTTCCTAGCTAGGAAATCTTAACATTTTATCTTATTGAAACCTTATAAAGGCATCGCATATGAAAGCTATCATCCCTGCTAACAGGCATGGTTCCACCATGAGGAAGCTGACATTTAATAAACCAAAATGCTTAACTAAACTGGTATGAAATTTGCTGTTATTTTGTCTGCTCGCCAAAGATCTCAAATGAATGGGATATATTCTTTGGCAACAAGATTTGTTAAATACAAACTATATTTTTAGAGTCCTACATTCAAACCATTAAAGATAAAGTAAGCCATGAACTATATAAGAACTGATACCCCCAATAATCAGGACCCACCCAAGGAAATCCTACAACCTTTAAATGTTCTTGCCGATCAGGGAGCTTGGACTTCCGTAATTGCTGAAATCAAAAAATTACTATTAAAATTTCCCAATTCATCCTCGTTAAAAAACATTGAAGGTGATGCTTATTATTATTTAAGTAAAACTGATGATGCTATGGATAGCTACAAACAAGTTGTGAAATTAGACCCCAAATGTGCAGGAGTTTATTATAAACTAGGGATCATAGCAGACAAAAAGGGAGATTTAGATTTAGCCATTGCATACTTTAAACAGGGTATAGATTATAAGAAAGATTTTAGTCTTTGCCATTATAGTCTGGCAAATTGCTTTTACTTAGCAGGTAACTTAACTGCAGCTATTCAAAATTATGAAAAAGCAATAAAGATTGACCCTTATTATGCTGATGCACACGCAGGCCTCGGTGTCATTTATAAAGAACAGGGGCAGTTAGTGAAAGCAATAACCAGCTATCAGCAGGCATTAGATACTAAACCCGAATGGATAGAAGTTCGAAACAATTTGGGATTAACCTTTTTAGAAAATGGCAATTTAGACGAAGCCATCGTGCATTTCAAGAAATGTATAGCTTCAAGAAGAACGTATGTACATAGTTACAATAATTTAGGGTTGGCGCTAAAAGAGAAAGGTAACATTTCTGAAGCATTAAAAGTTTACAGGCAAGCTCTTCTTATTCAACCTAATTTTTCTGAACTCAATAATAACGTTGGAAATATTTTACAAAATCAAGGAAACCTTGATGAAGCTATTGATTCCTACAAAAAAGCAATAGCATCTAGGCCTGACTATGCCGATGCCTATAACAATCTAGGAACCGCCTATTATGAACTAGGCAACTATGAAGCTGCGGTAGAAAACTACCAGCAAGCAATTAAATTCTATTCTAATTTTGGACAGGCCTTTTACAATTTGGGAATTGTATTAAATAAAACAAAGGAATTTGATGCTGCTATCTCTAATTTCAATAAAGCAATCACGCTTAATCCAAATGATTCTGAATCTCTACATCAGCTAGCCAAGATATCATTTAAAATAGGGCGCTATGATATAGCCCTAGCAAGCTTTGAAAGACTTCTAGTTCTTATTCCAAGTTGCACTGAAGCATATTATTGTATTGCCCACATTCAGTTTGAGTTTGGTCAAAATAAATTAGCCTTTGCTTCAATTGAAAAGGGCCTGTCTCAAAAACCAAATGAGGAAATGTTAACCCAAGTTTACGCGCAAGGATTAGCCAGCGTGGGCAGACATAAACCGTCCATAGCCATGTTCAAAAAAATACGCCACCTTAATGCAAATAATGCAGCTATATTGGCAGATTTGATTCAAATGAGTTCTTATGATCCTGAATTGGCACCAAAGGAGTTATTTAAAGATTTTTGTAAAGTTGTGAACAAAGACCAAAACACTCCTGATTGTGGCAATAGAAACTCCGATCAAGACATGGTTGCATTAATTGGGTACGGCCGCTCAGGGTCACTCTTTCTTCATTCCTTAATCGACGGGCACCCTAATATTTCAACACTACCGGGCTATTTTTTTAAAGGCTGGTTTAATCCGAAAACTTGGGAGATGATCGCTCCCCGAAAAGATGTCCCGAACTGGAAGGAAAAACTAGCTAGTGACATTTGTGATTATTTTGAACCTCAGTTTGATGCTAATAGCAAAAAAAATGTCATTGGAAACCCCAATGGTCATACTAGCTGGTTAGCCAGCGATTGGGGTTTTAATAAAATGGGGCCCAATCATTCCGAGGTTCTTAAGCTGGATCAAAGAAAATTCAAAAAACAATTTTCTAAACTGCTGGATCATCATGTGACTATTGATCAAAGCAGTTGTTTTAATATGATCCATAAGGCATTTGATCTAGCTTACAGGGAAAATCATAGCTGCCATCAATCAATTAATAAAACTATTTTTTATCACATCCATAATCCTAATAGTTTTGAGCATGCTAGCTTTCTCAATCACTATCCCGAAGCTAAGATCCTTTACATCATTAGACACCCAATCCAAATGCTCGAATCTTGGGTAAAGAGTTATTATAATGAATTGATTAAATCTTCTGACACATTTCAACAAAATATTTGGTGCTGCAAAATCGCTAATAGAATATCCTTCTCCTTCAAACCACTCTATAATCCCTTAAACAGCCTAGCTGAAACAAAGGGAGTGAAACTTGAAGACATTAAAAGAAACCCCCAGAATACCCTCGTATCAATTGCGAACTGGATGGGTGTTAAAGAGCATCATTCTCTCTATAAGAGCGAATTCATGAATCGGCAATATTCAAGGCCTTCTGCAAATTTTAATAATATCACAGGATTTGATCCTCAATCAATTGATGTACCATTGGGAAGGCTTTTTGGGGAAAGAGACATAGAAATTTTGGAAACACTTTTCTGGCCTCTTTTGTCATCATACCAATATACAAAATTAGGGCAGAAAGAGTTCAGCAAAAAGCTAAAAAAAATTCGCCCATGGTTAGATGAACCATTTCAATTTGAAAAAGATATCTATGCTAAAATATTCCAACAAGATAAGATGTTACAAGATGTGGAATACTTTAAGGCATTACATCAACATCTGATCAATTCATGGGAAACTCTTCATGAAACAGGAACCTATCCTCATTTGATACCACCGTTATCTCAGTAATCCGCCCAATTAAAGAGCAACAAGGCTTTTCCAAAATAAAATCCTTTTGGTACATTATTTGCGTATCGAATTGGGTCACGGATGGATTAAAAGAACCTATGCTGGAAACAATCAATCAGCCAGATATCAATAAAGCACCCCAAGATCTGATTAATCAGCTTATAAACCTCTATCATCAAGGTAACTATGAACAAGCCCTGAAACAGGGTACAAAACTCCTCCAACAATATCCACAGGCGCCAAGCGTTCACAATATTATTGGCACTGTATACTCCATGCTCGGCCAACCAGAAGCATCCGTACACCATTTACGTAAAGCCTTAAAACTACAACCCCAAAACCCCTATTCCAACCATAACCTTGGGGCCGTCCTCAATGATCTAGAGCAGTATCAAGAAGCACAGAAGCTCCTAGAAAGGGCCATCCAAATCAAACCTGATTATGCTGAAGCCCATAATAATCTTGGAAATCTCTTTCAAAAACAACAGCAGCATGAAAAAGCGTCTGAATACTATACCAAGGCAATCAATATCAATCCACAACATTACGATGCATATAATAATTTAGGTAACTCCCAACGCAATTTAGGGAATTATTCTGAAGCGTTCAAAAATTGGATCACTATATTAAATAAAGATCACGGCAACTTAAATGCAAACATAAATTTAGCTACTTTATACTTTGAATTAGGCTATTATGACTTCGGTATAGATATTACCAATAAAGCCTTGAATTTTAACCCTGGGGATTTGAAACTTCTAGGTCTCCTGGCCAAGGGATTTGCAACTATAGGAAGACACCAAGATGCTATTGCTATATTAAGGAAAATAATTTGTTCATTTCCAACTTCAGTAGAAACCCTACTAGATCTTATTAAACTTAGTTCATTCAATGCTGATATTGATTGCCGATCACTTTATGCAAAATTTTGTAGGGAGATGGACAAACTTAATACCATTCAAACTCCTGAAAAAGAGCCGGTAGAGGTCCCAATGGTAGCTTTTACTGGATTTGGACGATCCGGTTCACTTTTCCTACATTCCTTAATTGATGGACATCCTGATGTGTCAACTTTGCCTGGCTATTTCTTTAAAGGGTGGTTTGGGAACGGTGTCTGGAAAATTCTTGCCCCTGACATGACCAAACCTGAGTGGAAGAAACTACTTGCCGAGAACATCTGTAATCATTTTGAACCCCAGTTCAATGCCAAAAGCAAAAAGAATGTAATTGGAAAGCCGAATGGAAATACTGACTGGTTAGCTAAAAATTTAGGATTTACTACTATGGGGCCTAATCATTCAAAAACTCTGCAATTAGATCAGGAATTATTTAAAAATCACTTCCTTCAACTCCTACAGCCGTATAAGCACATAGACCAAAAAACATGTTTTGAGCTTATTCATAAAGCCTTTGATCTGGCATATAGAGGGAATGATCAACAAACTAGCGTTTCTAATAATAAGCCTATATTTTATCACATCCATAACCCAAATATCTATGAAAAAGCCCATTTCCTATACCATTATCCAAAAGCCAAGGTGCTTACTATTATAAGGCATCCTATCCAAATGCTAGAGTCGTGGCTGCTATCTCTATTACAGAAAGCAAATCAACGCAAAATTCATCAAATAGATTACCCTTTATTACTGAGTATAAAAGGAAGAATAATTAACACATTTCTTTTTCTTCATAATCCCTTAAATACAATGCCAGAGACTAGAGGTGTTAAACTGGAGGATATTAAGAGGAATCCTAAAAAAACGCTCCCCGCCATTGCTAACTGGATAGGCGTTGAGGACCATCCCGCACTCTACAAATGTGAATTCCTAAACCTGCAACATTCAAGGCCATCGGCAAACTTTGATAATATAATGGGCTTTGATAATAGATCGATTGAAGTTCCTCTAGGTAGATTTTTTAACGAGAAAGAGATCCAAATACTAGAAACACTATTTTGGCCCTTTATGAAAACGTATCACTACACAGATATGTCAAAACAGCAGTTTCAGAAGAATATGAAACTAATTAGACCCTGGTTAGAGGAACCGTTTCAATTTGAAGAAGATGCGTATAACAAAATATGTAAAGAGGACGGGTCACTAAAATATGCGAACAACTATAAGATCTTACAGCAGCATCTGATTAATGCTTGGGAAACTCTCCATAACACAGGTACTTATAATCATATCATACCACCGTTACAGATTAAATAGCAGTGTTAGAAATGGAAATCATTTCATAAATCTCACTTTGTTTAACAGTCTTTAAGAGAAGCCGTAACAAATACGTCATATCAATGCTCAGATTTTTGTACTTTAATGAACTTTGCTAACAAAGATTAACCCTTTTTAGCTACCCAAGCACGTGTGAGATAATGGACTTCTACTTCTTGATAATCAACAAGTATGCTCTCTACATCGGCTATAAATGAGTTAAATTTTTTCCAGCCGAGTTCTGCCTGAATATCGTTAACGGATCGCCATGCCCCTAAATAGTCCTCATGGGACCGATAAATAATGTCGACTGCATCTAGGTACAAAACGCTTTTAAAATAACCTGTTTCTAAAAGCACTTCTTTAAGATTTTCAGTTATCCCACTTCTCCCTGATGAGACACGTTTTAGGACCCCATATTTATTTGATAGTAAAGATTGCACTCGACTTTCGACTTCTGACTTTTCAGTTAATCTGGGATTCCATATGGCCGTGAAGATCCCATTCTCAGTTAATAGATTATCAAACTCCTTTAAAGCTTTCGCATAATTGGTCCAATGAAAAGACGATGCCATTGACACCAGATCAAATGATTTAAAAGGGAGATTTGTTTTTTCTGCTGATCCTTTCAAGAATTTAAAGTCTTTAGTGTTTACTTCTTTACCTACTTTTAGCATTTCATCATTCGGTTCAACCGCTGTAACATTCTTAATCCCACATTCATAAAGACTACTGGCAAAAATACCTGTTCCAGCACCTACATCTGCGGCACGAATCTCATCAGGATTTAATCCTGTTGAAAAAATAATGTGATTTACCACATCTCTATTATACCCTGGTCTGTAATTAGCATAATCCTTTGCTAAAGAAGAAAAATCTCCCTTTTTCATGCGAATTTACCTTTCTTAAATTATTGTTTTCTCTAATCCCTTATTGCAGATCGCCAAAACAAATACTCGGAATAAGAATCCAAAACCTTTTCTTCAGTTAAATCCCTAATGGGGTACACTCTAACATCATCTCTACCCGGGAAAATAAGGCCTAATGGTGATTTATTTATCCAAGCTACAAACTTGATACCCTTTGCACAAAAATGTTACCTTGAGAAATAAAATTATTGAAAATCGACAAGGGTAAACAAAACAAAGTAATTTACAAATTTAATTATGCCCTAACCGATCCCATCACTCCTTTCATTACTATTCCTATTAATCTTCATACTCCTTTGTGAGTGCTACTTCTTTCACGCCACCACCTCAACAAACTGCCTTGCACAGTCTAAGTTAATCATACTAGCCTTGGCCCACTTCTCGTAGAGGACTTCCCCAGCTCCAATAACAGCAGGTATCTCTAACTCTGCGGCTCTAATTGCCATATGTGAATTTGCACCACCCCAAGCAGTTACAAGACCTGAGATTGGTTGCAAGAAGATCCAGTCAAACCCAGGGTCTGCATTTGGCATAAAAACAATATTTCCCGCCAACTTATCCCTTTCTTTATAATTCGCCGTCCCAGCTGTCACATTACCTTGCGTGATGTAATTAGGAGAACTAGCTGGCCACTCAAAAGAAAATATATCATCAGGTTTTGTTATTAAGGGTGGTAAAACAAGTCTAAGAGTGTCCAGATAATTGCGTTTCCCTATTTCAATACTTTCAATTACCGAATTCTTTATTTCCCTCGTACTTCGGCAAGAATTCTTTATTGTGGAAATTTCACAAAAAGCCATGTCTTCTATTTCAATCCCGCACTCTTGTCCCAACTCTTCTATTTCTTTTAAGCAGTTCGAAAGATTCCGTGTGAACAAAAATTTTGAGAATTCCCTAAACTCAATTGCTTCTTTAATAAAATGAAGTAATGCGACTGAATCAATCCCCAACCCGTGATCATGAACAAGTCTCTCTATTGACTTCATTTGTTTGTCAGTTGGAACAAATTTAGATTCCTTCTTGCATTCTTTGTCTTCCTCCCAATCAAAATATAAATCTGGTTTATCATCATACCTTGGTGAAGTGATACTGTAAGTTCCTGGCCTCAAATGACCATACTTCTGTAAGAATTTCCTTCTTGTTAATCTGATTTTATCTTGAGATATCTTAGTGCTAATGGTACAACAGTTTGCCAAAAATTTGTGGTAATCTTGCTCTGTAAAAACACCAGTTTTAATTAACGATTGAAGGATTTGAATAGCTATAAAACCAGCCCTCGCTAGCCCCGCGAAAGGAAGAGTGCCATACCTTTTAGTATTTTCTAATAACAGATTTATTGTATCTGTCCGTTCGATATTGCAAGTCTTAAGAGACTCACCAAACTTTAGTTTTTTGAGTTCATGAACATCTTTCTTCCATAACCCATGTTCTTTATCTATTATCCTATTTGTAAGATTTTTTAGACTGTTTTCTAAGCATTCTAATTCTTGTATGCTAAAGCCTTCTTGTAACAGAACTTTTAATCTATCTCTCAAATCAAAAGTGTAACATGAGTAAACAATGTCAAACTCAACTTTATCATGTAGGGAGGGATGTTTTTCTAAACGGTCTAGATAATAATTGACCAACTTGCTCGCTAATTTTTTTTCTATGTCAGCGGGAATAAATGAATTAAATGATAATCTCACATCTATGTAAGGGAGACCATAAAAATCTTGCATCAAAGGGATCCCCCTTACATCCCTATATCCATATTGATAACGTTGGTCGGCCCAAATTGAATCGGTGATTAGTTCTCGGTAAAGAGAGGCAGCCAAAGGTTTCGGTCGAGCACCCAGAATTTCAGCTGGATTCCAATCCGGCATTATTCCATACAAAGTTTTTTCCCCAACAAGAAGCGGGTGAGAGTGCATTGTCCTAATGCATTTAGATTTAATCCTATTTAACTTTTCTAGCTGTTTTTTGGTTGATTCAGGTTTCTTTTTTAAAATCAATGGCCTTGCTTGTAATAACCAAAGAATTTTTTCCTTACCAACTTCCGTGATGGCGAACTCACAGTCTATAGGTATACCTCCAAACAAAACTAATAATTCTTCAATCAGTGCTATTATTGGCTGCATCTCCCCATTTTTTATACTTTCAGATGCTGCAGCATGATACCACAGATTGGTATCACTACTTCCAGAAGTCACATCCGAAGTATTACAACTATTAGACCAATTGATAGTTCTATATGGTGCTCCTGTCTGAATATCATGCGAAAAAGCAACTCCTGACATTACGACATCACCTAACATTGGTTGCACTAAAACTTCGTCATCTTCATCAACCGAGTTGTAGGATCCAAAAACATCTTTAATAGCCTGCCCAATGTTGGTTGACTGAACATGCGGAATCGACAAATATACACCTGCGTTTGAAGTTTGATCTGTGTCCTCGTGCTTAGAACTAGATCGCACAATTAACTTCTCTCCTGATTGAACTAATTTAAGTATTTCTTCTTTACACTTATCAGAGTTTTGCTTCCAATCACCTCGAGTAAAAAGATATAATGGTGCTATGGTGGCGGTAGTTAATTTACTCACCAACCGTTTGAGTGTATTTCCTTTTGTTGAAAAATTTAGGGTTCCCACTGACCTATCACCTTTTGAAGACAGAGTGCATTTTCTATGCCAGGCTTTTATTTTAACAGGCAAAATTTTGATAGAAATTTGGTAATTCAACCAAAAGAAAAAACAATAAAAAAATGGTATTCAAACTTTTTCTGATCTGTACCCTAGCATTACAGCAGTTTCATCCAAGGCCTCTATTATTCTCTTGATTTGTGAATCAGAAAAGACAGTCCGCCATTCACCCGTTTTTCTTCCAGAGATTTGTCTAGATTGATAACCGGTCACAGTGTCAAAGGATCCAATGATGTTACTGCCCGGAGTAATTACCATTTCTCTATCTGATAATTTCTCCCCAGCCAACATTTTGTCAGATACCAATTTATCATTCTTTGCAATTATTTTTTTTACATTTTCTCTTGAGTATTTGTCTGCTAATTTCTTTGCAGTTTCCCTAGCTATCTCAATACCTAGAAATCTCGAAATTCTTTCAATCAGATCTACAGGCTTTTCGTCGATATCCTCATATTTCAGTAAAAACATTTTTTCCTTACTTAGCTTTGTATAATGTTGGATAAGCAGTGGAATATGCATGCCATTTCTTATGGCTTGTTCAACATCGCACTTCATGAACTCATAATGAGAAGCACAGTTATCATATGGGTTTCGCACATTAGTTATCACCTTAGAACGAGCCTGAATAAGGTGGAGTGCAAGTTTAGCATGGCATTGCAAAACATAATGATTACGTTCATTACGATCCAGTAAGGCATTTTCTTTAAATACCTTAAAATACCCTTTCTCCGATTTGTACACCTCTTTCGGTAAGACATTTAGTTTTTTACAGTTAAAAATCTCTTTAACAATACTAAATGTCCATGTGGTCCCAGTCCCGGTAACGGTTGCAATCCATGTTGTGTTATGACTGTCCATGAAACCGCCTACAAAGAAATTATAAAATTCAATAATGATCTTCTGCAAAACCTGTACCAGAAAGGAGCATGACAAGACTTTTCATCTTGATTGTGAAAATCGGACGTTTGATATTTCATACAAGAGCCTGGAGTAGGCTTCAGACTCTATACCTGTATGAGATGATATTGAACAAATATGGTATAGTAATTGCTAGTTAAGCTACAATGAAGAGGACATAGTATCTGTATGCTTAATATCCCCACCAATATCAGTAAAAAGAGAGCCCCTAGCGATAAGATTAATCAGGTTATTGGTCTATTCAAAAAGGGGGAGTTACAAGTGGCCCTATCCCAAGGACAACAACTCATTGAAGAGTATCCAGATACAGCCTCCATTCATAATGTCTTAGGGGTGTGTTTATCTCATGAAGGACAAACCGAACAGGCCGTATATCATTTCAAAGAAGCACTTAAACTAGATCCTTCTAACCCTATGATGTATAACAATCTGGGAAATATACTTCTTGATCTTCAACAGTACGAGGAAGCTCAAAAGCTCCTCACATATGCAATTGAGATAAAATCAGATTTTGCCGAAGCTCATAATAACCTTGGCAATACTATGAAAGAACAAAAGGCTTATGAGGAGGCCATTCCTCATTATGAGAAGGCCATCTCTCTCAATTCACAGTACTTTGAGGCTTATAATAATCTTGGGATCGTACTCCACAAACTCAAGCGGTATGAAGAAGCTCTTAATAATATTAAAAAAGCCATCAACCTCTCACCTGGATTTGTCGAAGCATACAGTA
>CACKFK010000032.1 GCA_902599445.1 uncultured Alphaproteobacteria bacterium | reverse complement strand
TTCCCAAGATTGGACTTCCCTCCTAGCTCATATACCAGGTTTAAGAATTTTATATCCAGCAACACCCTATGATGCTAAGGGATTAATGGCGACAGCTCTTGCCGGCAATGATCCTACAGTGGTTTTTGAAAGCCAACGCTTATACGACAGAGTTGAAATTTTCGTTGAAAAGGGAGTTCCTGAATCATATTTTCGTTTGCCATTTGGTGAGGCAGTTGTCCGGAGAAAGGGGGATGATGTGACTATATTAACCATTGGCCCATCCCTTTACCCAACACTAGAAGCTGTTAAGGAAATGGAAACGCATGGCATAAGTGCTGAGGTAATTGACGCTAGAACACTAGTGCCTTTTGATTATGAAAGCTTAATTAATTCTGTGAATCGGACTGGACGATTATTGATTGTATCTGAAGCAGTAGAAAGAGGCAGCTTTTCTAATACTATTGCAACCAATGTAATGCGATTGGCTTTTGACAAGCTAAAGGCAGCACCAATAGTTTTAGGTGCCCCGAATTGGATTGCTCCTGGTGCAGATATGGAAGATACCTACGCACCTCAGGAAGAAGATATTTTTGATTCTGTATTTGGAGAATTTTTTCCAGATAAAAGGGTGAACAAGAGGGGAATCCGAAGTTGGGATTTCATACAGTTAGCAGGGCAAGGTCTCTAATTAAACCAGGAGAATCATATAATGACGGTAAATATATTAGTTCCCAATCTAGGCAATGAAGTGACTGAAGCTGAAATTTCTGAGTGGATGTTTGATGAGGGAGAACAAGTCACAGAAGGCGAAGTTCTGGTAGTCATCTCCACGACTAAAACATCTTTAGAAATAGAGGCGCCATCGGGAGGAAGGCTAGCAAAGATCAATTCCAGAGAAGGAGAGTTAGTAGAGATTGGTGCTGTCCTCGGAATTATTGAATAGATCTAATTCTAGGGTTTTTCCCAGTATTGGATGGGGAAAAGAAAGACATTCAATCCGCGGGGCATTTAGCCAAGGGAGTTCCCGGATTATTACTATTTTCATAAGCTGCTTCTATCAAGGCCATGGTATTCCAGGCATCTTCCACTGGGGCTATAAGATGTTCCTCTTGTCCTAGGACAAATCGTTGAAGTTGTGCCATACGATTCCCAAAGCTCTCAGTGAACCATGATCCGCGCAAGGGAACTTTAACCCAATCTTTACCAGCAGTTATTTCTAAAATGTCTGGTTCTCCTATAGGGTAGTTAAAGTTTACACCTAGATGGACATAGGCAGCTCCTTTAGTCCCACAGATTCGAAATTCACAGGCCTGAAATTTACGACCAAAACTGTGATTATGATTTATTGTGAGAGCACACCGAATTTGTTCCCCATAATCTAAAATAGCAGCAGTTCTAGTATTGGAGGTCTTCGTTTGGGGGTGGCCTATTGTTTTTGCTTTTACGCCCTTTGGATTCCCCAGTATGGATCGGACGAAGTCAAAATAATGGATTGAATGAAGTAAAATTTCTACTCGAGGTAATTTTTCCAGAAATTTCCATAATCCCCAAGGAGTATCCAAAGCTAACCAAGCATCAAAATCCACCACCTGTCCTAACATATCTTTATCAATCGCATCCTTTAGTGCTAGCATCATGGGTGAAAAACGTAATTGAAAATTGACTGCAGCCTTGAGTGATCGTTGACGACAGATAGAAAGAATTTGGGCCGCTTCATTCAAATTGCTACCCATAGGTTTTTGGATCAATACGCCAGAATTTTCCGGTAATATTTTTAATATTTCAGGATGTGCCTCCGGTGGCGTAGCAAGGTCAAAAATTACATTCTTTTGGTTGGCAGCTTCCTTAGCCGTGGCAAAAGTGTTGATGTTATATTTTGCAGCTAATTCTTTAGCTTTATCTAAATTAGGATCATATATTCCGATCACCTCAAATCCAGAATTATTGTAGGCGGGTAGATGAGCGTCTTTAACAATTGAGCCAGCTCCAAAAATGACTATTGGCATGGCTTTATTTGGCATAGGCCAAGATTGCCTGAGCTCAATCATAAATAGATACCTTCCTTATTTTTTTTTATATATGTTGCTGACTATTACTTTCGGGTTGCCATTACTTTTTCAATTTCAGAGCGGATTGGCATCGACGGTGCTGTTCCCGGTCTTGTGACTGAAATTCCAGCTACAGCACATCCAAATATCACTGCTTCTAAAGGCGTTTGACCTTCGGAAAGTGCAGCGGCAAAGCCGCCATTAAAAGCATCACCAGCTCCCGTAGTTTCAACTACTGGAGCAACTTCAAAACTATTTACAAGCCCATAACCATGAAGAAAAGCTCCTTTTTCTCCAAGCGTGATAATAGGTGTTTTAACGCCCATTTGATGTAGCTGATCTGCAGCTTTCTCTGCGTCTGAAACTGTCGATACTGATATTCCGGTCAGAGCTTCAGCCTCAGTTTCATTTGGAGTTATATAATCGCACAGTGCTAATAATCCTTCTGGTAAGTCAGCAGCAGGAGCTGGATTTAAAATAGTTTGCACCCCAGCAGATTTTGCAATTTCCAATCCCTTGAATGCTGCATTCATGGGTTGTTCAAGTTGAGTCACAAATATGTCAGCCTTTGAAATTAAATCAGCACGGTTTTCAAGGTCTTTGGGGGAGATATTAGCTGCTGCGCCTGGGGCTATGATGATTGCATTGTCACCAGAAGACTCCTCAATAAATATGTATGCTGCTCCAGTATAATCGTCCGAACTTTGTTCGACATATGGGGTAACGCCAGCAGAAGCCCAAGTATCTAATGCCATTTGGCCAAAATCATCTTTGCCGAGACGACTGATCATTGATACTTTTACCCCTGTTCGCCCTGCAGCAACTGCCTGATTAGAGCCTTTACCGCCGGGCCCAAGAGCAAATGAATTTCCTAAAACCGTTTCTCCTATACGTGGCATGCGGTTAGCTCTATATGCAGTATCCGCAACAAAAACCCCTAGAATTACTACATGACCCATTAACCTATCCTTCTTCTGGACCTACTACTCCCTTGCGGAGTGCAAAACAGCCATAAAACCGGCGTTCTCCGGTTTGGATAACAGCATAGGCTTCTTTTGCTCGCTCGTAAAACGCGTAACGTTCTATGGACATCATTGGGTTAGGCCCTCCAACTGCACTCACTTCTGTTTGAACTTCTTTCATTACAGGTAACATTGTTTTAGGTTCACCGACAACTTCCATTCTTCCAGCAGCATCATCAACAAATGTATCTATGGGGTATACTGACAAAATAGCCCGAACCACCTCTGCGGCCGATGCGTCAATCCGTAGAAGTTCTCCCAATACCGTTTCCCTTGCTACGCTGTCGGAAGGAAAGTTAGTGTCTGCAATGATTAAATCATCACCGTGTCCCATTGCGCGCAGTGTATATAACACATCTGCATTTAATAAAGCATTTATTCCTTTTAGCATATTATTATTAACCTTTCTCTATTATCAAAAACCCTTAATTACATCAATAAAAAATGGCATTAGTATAGTCTAGAATTATTAAAGCTTTCACATAGCAGCCGCAATATTTCACTAGCGATCATAGCATTCCAGGCATTGAATTTGATGATTTCCTTTCTAATTTATACGAAGTTTGGACTGCTGATCAAAAATGTGTATGCCATCCTGTTTGGTAGCTAAATTTACTTCTTGCCCAGGCATGAAATCCCGTCTCTCACGCAATACAGATGTAAGGTCTTGATCATTGCCACGGAGCAGTAGATGTGTTTCTGAACCTGTCGGTTCGACTACAGCTATCTTAGCAGGAATGCCACTTTTTGCGGGAATGAGATTTTCAGGTCGAACACCTGCAATTATTTTTTGCCCTTTTGTTAATTCTGGTAATTTTGGAAGCGGTAAATGGGCACCATTAACTTCAAGTTGAAAACCTGTTTTAGTTGTATCAACTATTCCTTCAATCATATTCATAGCAGGTGAACCTATGAAACTAGCTACAAAGGTATTAGTTGGGCTATCATACACTTCCAAAGGACTCCCTATTTGCTCAATATAGCCATCCTGCATTACTACAATTTTGTCAGCCATAGTCATGGCCTCTATCTGATCATGAGTGACGTATATTGTAGTTGAATTTAAACGCTGCTGGAGTTCACGGATTTCTGCTCGCATTTGTACACGCAATTTGGCATCAAGATTTGAGAGGGGTTCATCAAATAGGAAAACCTGTGGATCTCTGACAATGGCACGACCCATTGCTACTCTTTGTCGTTGTCCTCCTGACAAAGCTCGAGGGTAACGATTCAGATAAGGGGTGAGGCCTAAGATTTCTGCAGCATGATTTACCCGTTTTGAAATATCTACTTTATCTAGTCCCTTCATCTTTAAAGAAAAAGCCATATTAGCACTTACCGTTTTATGAGGGTATAGGGCATAATTTTGAAAAACCATGGCAATGTCTCTTTCTGACGGAGGTAAGTTATTAACCACACGGCTTCCAATCGTAATTTGGCCAGAAGTTATTCCCTCAAGACCAGCTACCATTCTCAAAAGGGTGGATTTGCCACAACCCGAAGGCCCCACCAATACCACAAATTCCCCATCCTCGATGTCTATATCTAGACCATGGATTACTTCAGTATTCCCATATGATTTAAATAAATCACGTATTTTTACTTCAGCCATAAAATTATCCTATAGAGTTATGTGAAAACTAACCGATCAAATCAAAGCTGTCTATATCTGATGAGATAGATACTTGAGTTCCTTGACAAAGTAAGCTTACGCTGAAATGATTTAGTACTAAAAATTTTTAGAGACTCAGACGGATCTGTTTGATTGATACAAGTTTACTGACTTCACAATCGGGTCCCCTGTGAAAAGTAGTAATCATAGGAGAGGAGATTTAATCTATGAAAGTAGAACTTTATAATCATTTAGTTCGTAATGGATTGACCAGACGAACAATGTTAAAGGGTGCGGCCAGTACTGCAGCGTTAGCAGCAGTTGGAGGAACTGTACCTGCATTTGCAGACGGTCATTCTGCATTACGGGCAGCTATAATGAAAATACCGGGCGTTGGTGCGGGATCTCCAGGTGACGCCGAATGGCAAAAAGTTGGTGAGATGTGCTTGGGGCCAGTAAAAGAAAGAGTAAAGCCTGGTGAGTTTAAAGGGGTGGAACTAACCTTTATGGGACTCAATAATCAGAATTTGCATAACTTTTTGTTTCGTGGGTTTTTAAAACCTTGGGAGGCCTACACTGGTGCTAAAATTAATTGGATTGATTTGGCGCAAGCTGATTATAACCCAAGACTTCAGCAATCTATTGCAACCAAAACTGTTGATTTTGATATCATTGAAATGGGAGCACCTTTTGAGGGAGACACTGCTGGCCAAGGGTTGCTTAATGAGATGCCTGAGTGGGTAAAAGATCAAATAGATTATGATGATCTAGTCGGCTACCTTCAACCACCTGTAGGCACATGGGATGGCAAAGCTTATAGAATTAATATTGATGGTGACTGCCATACTTTTTGTTACAGAACTGATTATTTTGGTGCTGACTCAATTTCTGGAAGAGCAAATCCTCCAAAGACTTGGCAAGAAGTTAACCAAATATCAAAGGATGTTGTTGGAAAAACAGATCCATTAACAGGACTTCCTGCACATGGATTCTTAGATCCACTAAAAGGATGGGGTGGTTTCGGCATGTACTTTCTAACAGACCGAGCTGGGCCATATGTTAAGCATCCAGACGATCCTGCATTTTTATTCGACATTGACACTATGAAGCCTAGGATAAATAATCCTGGATGGGTTCAGGCCATCCAAGATGTGATGGATTTAATTGCTATCGAAGGAGCCTACCCCGCTGATCAGATTAATGCTGATCCTGGTACAACTGGTTTTCAGCAGTTTCTTGCTGGTACAGGATCAATGCTAACTTGGTGGGGTGACATTGGTTCAAATGCGCGTACTTCGGACAGCTCTGTCATTGGTGATGTAGTAGGATTCAGTATGATTCCTGGATCTGATCGAGTGTACAACCATAACAAAGGTGCATGGGAAAATAACTATAACGAAGCGCCAAACAATGCATACCTTGGTTGGGGTGTTTATGTTACGAATCGTGTTGAAGGTGATAGCAAAAAACGGCAAGCAGCATGGTCTGCAGCAGCCCATATAGGAGGAAAAGATCTTTCACTATGGACTTCCGCTTATCCTTCAGGATTCCAGCCATATAGAAACTCCCACTTTAATTATGATGAATGGGAAGCAGCTGGGTACGATCGTGCATTTGTGGAAGATTATCTTGGGTCAAATCTTGATACATATAACCATCCGAATTCGCTCAATGAACCGCGTATTCCAGGTATTTTCCAATACTATTCTGTTGCTGAAGACGAATTGGCTAAAGGCTTTGCTGGGCAGTACGGTTCGGCTCAGGAGACAGCTGATGCCATTGCAGTAGCCTGGGAAAAAATTACAGACTCAATTGGTCGAGATAGCCAGATCGCTCTTTATAAGGCGTCGATGGGTCTTTGACCTGAGATTATTAGATCGGCGGTGAAAGTCGCCGGTCTAAAACCTCATTTCATGTAATCAGGATAAACAGTCGTGAGTAAACCTGAAGGTGATTATCTCCATATAGTAATGCCTGACCAAATTTCTGTTAAACGACAACAATTAGGTCGTTTGATCATTTGGGGCTCTGCCTGTACTTTGTTTCTTGTTGTAATTCTTCAGTCGCTAGATCAAGTAAATTTTTTTTCATTCGGTTTTGAAAATTGGAGACCTACACTCTATGCATATCTTTTATGGGCTTTTTGTCTATGCTTCGGACAAGTAATTTTATATGGGGAGCAAGGAAAAAGACGATTATTTATACTTCCTGCTGTTCTTTTTGTCGTATCAGTTGTGATCTTTCCATTAATTTTTGCTCTTGGCATAGCGTTTTCCAGTTGGAACCTATCCTCACCGGATGGTAGGCAGTTCAATGGATTAGATAATGTTTACCAGATGTGGACAGATCCATTTTACTGGAATGCTATGAAAAATATGGTTTATTATACACTTGTCATTTTGTTGGAATACATAGTTGCATTTGGGCTGGCTCTTCTTCTAAACGCCCAAATACGGGGCCGCAAATTTTTTAGAGTGGCTTTTTTGATGCCACTAATGTTATCTCCAGTAGCTGTTAGCTGGATGATTGGAAAGTCCATGTTGGAGGCCCGGTTTGGGCCTATATCTCGCTTGGCTCGTGAGTTAGGGTGGGATAATCCGTCATTCTTTGGTAGCCCGGAAATGGCACGTGCTGTCATCATGATTATGGACGCTTGGACTTTTATCCCATTAATGATGATAATGATTCTAGCAGGATTGCAGGCAATCCCCAAAGAAATGCATGAAGCAGCTGAAGTAGATGGTGCTTCACCTTGGAAGAAATTCTGGGAGATAACTTTTCCATTAATGTTGCCTGTATCTATTACTGCAATTTTAATAAGAATTATATTCAAGCTTAAATTGGCGGATATTATTATTAACGTTACTTCAGGTGGCCCTGGTGGTGCCACCGATAGTGTGACAAGTTTTATTTTCAGAGAATATAGGGATCGCTCAAATGTTGGTTACGGTACATTTCTAGCGATTTTTTATTTGATAATTATTGTTATAGTGATGACGATTTTAATTAAACTATCAGATCGCTGGATGAAGCCAAGGTATTGAAGAATGAAGAAACAAGTTTTCCATGATACCCAATCAGATTTATCTTTCAAACCTAATTGGATGTTCAGCAGGGTACTGATATATAGTATTTTAATTGTCTGGGCCTTCGCTTGTCTTTTCCCAATATATTGGACTATCACGACGACATTTAAAGCAGCTCCTGATGTCATGAAAGGAAATATCGTACCGTGGTGGGACTTCACACCCAAGTGGTTAGGGTTGAAATCTCTAGGATTATCTCCTAATACAATTTTTGCAGAAAATACTGTCCGGGAAGAATTCTTAAAGAGATTTTGGAATTCGACTATAATTGCAGTGTCCTCATCAGCTATAGCTGTAGCATTAGGAAGTTGCACCGCTTACGGCCTAAGTAGATTCAGTTATCGCTTTGGCTTTATGCGTAACTCAGATATTTCCTTTTTTTTCTTATCCCAGTTGATCCTTCCGCCAGTTGTTCTAGCACTTCCATTCTTAGTGCTTTATAAGGAACTGGCTCTTCTAGATACGCGAATTGGGCTAATTGCCCTATACACCTTAACTGTACTCCCTATCGTAATTTGGATTATGCGGGATCAATTCGGCTCGATTCCTGTAGAATTAGAAGAAGCTGCCTTAGTAGACGGTCTATCATTATGGCGAGCTTTTGTGACCATAATCTTACCTATAGCATTACCAGGCATAATTGCAGCATTCATTATTTCGTTAGTATTAACTTGGAACGAATATTTTTTTGCTGCTCTGCTGACCTCATCGCATGCTAAAACACTGCCAGTTATGGTTGCTAGTCAGACGGGTTCACAAGGTATTGCATGGTGGTCTATGGCAGCTTTATCATTTGCAGCGATCTTACCCTTAGTTATCATTGGCATTATCTTGGAAAGATTTATCATAAAGGGTATGGCTGCTGGGGCGGTTAAATAAATAATTTTTTAAGAAATGCACCAAATTTTTTCAGATAATTAAGGGACTTCCAAGATTAGACCTTTTCAAGGTCATTAGCTATTTCGGTATAATGAAAAGTTTTTATCGATTTGGTCTATTGCTCCTATTAAGAGCTGCGCTAGCTGTACCAAATCATTCAAATCACATACTTCACGAGAAGAATGAGAATATCGCATAGGAAAGCCCAGATCGATAGCTGTTACACCCTTACCTATATGTTGTACGTAAGAGAGATCAGTTAATGCACCGCTATGTGCACTGCGTTGTATGGGGCAACCCATTTCTGAAGCAGTTTTTTCAAATAAAGAAACTAGAGAAGGGTGGGGTATGACCCCATTTAGGGTTCCTCGGCCGTGAAAGGAAAACATGCTCATTGCTGGTCCGCCGGCCAATTTGATGTCACCTCGTTCAGTCATGTCAGGTGTGTCAGTGGCTAAAATGAGATCGAGTTGTATGGCAATATCAGGTAATAACTGTTGTGCCATTGGTAAAACACCTCGGAGATTATACTCCTCCTGCACACTAAAAACTAGATGGACAGGAGGACCAGAATCGCGGTTTACCAAATTACGGGCCACTTCCAGGGCTACGGCACAGCCAGCACGATCATCCACACTAGTTCCAGCAATACGATCTTTCCCAAGTTTATAAGCTTGAGGTTGATAGACTACAGGATTACCTATTTGTATCCCCGCTGAGAGAACCTCCTGTTTACTATCAAGCCCAATATCTACAAAAGTATCTTTATAGGGAAGAACCTTATATTTCTCTTCAGGAGATGTTGCGTGATGACTTTTGTTGGTTATGATACCAGGAATATCGGGCCCATCCCCCCCAATTGGAATTAAGACTGCCTGAGAAGCTAGAGCTCGTTCAGGTACCCCACCTAATCTCTCTACTCGCAAAAAACCATTTTCTTCGATCTTCCGTATAATGAAACCAAGTTGATCCATGTGTGTGAATAACATGATACTTGGGCCTTCCCCAGGAAAGGTGGTTAAAAGATTACCTAACCGATCTGTGCTAGTTTTAGCGCCAAGCTGGAAAAGTTCATTGTCAAGATAATTGCGAACCCGGTCTTCATAGCCAGAAAGTCCAGGTATAAGCATCAATTTAATGAGATCATCACAAATGCGTTTTTTCATTAAATCCCTCGCGCATTTTTTGCTTT
Organism: uncultured Alphaproteobacteria bacterium; assembly: GCA_902599445.1. GTDB lineage: Bacteria > Pseudomonadota > Alphaproteobacteria > Rhodobacterales > Rhodobacteraceae > CACIIZ01. Next base: position 5,946 of record CACKFK010000032.1, on the reverse strand, counting down.
TACCATAAAATCTCTAGCTCGTAATGCATCAACAGCTTTCCAAGTATCACCGTTTTCTTTCAAAGATGATCCAACAATACAACCATCTGCCAGTGCTAATACATCTTTGACTGTCTCATGCTTAACGCCCGTATTAGCTAAAACGGGAGTATTTGGTAAAACATCCTTCACAGCCTTTAAATCTGGGAGAGGAGCTGCTTCGCCAGTAATTTGTCCGCTGACTAGAATTGCATCTGGAATTGAGGAAAAAAAAGTGCTGCGAGCTCTATCTGATAAGGAGCGTCTGTCTAGAGAATATGCAAATTCTGCTGAAATATTATAGAATAGAAGCATATCCGATCGGCCCAAGCGATCCCTATATCTCATTGCTTCTCCCGCATTAGGATTCCAGTGGCCCATGTCCGATACATAGGTTCCAGTAAATATTTCTCGCACAAATTGAGCCCCTGTGGCTGCGCCGAGGGCTATGGTAGCCATTGGATCCCATAGCATGTTTACCCCGAAGGGAACTTTAATGTCTTTTGCCAGTTGTCCTATAACATAGGCAGCTGTAGCAGTAGATGCCGGGTCTACCCGAAGCTCATAAGGGCGATCATTTTCATTTCCAAACATAACAGCATCCACCCCTGCAGTTTGTAATGCTTCAAGATCAGATCTTGCAGCTTCAATTATACCATGCAAGCCATTATTTGAATCGAATAATGGTGATCCAGGGAGAGCTCCTAAATGAACCATAGCAATCACTGGTTTATTTACCCCAAAAAGTGCTTTAAATCTTTCTTCCATCTGAACTCTTTCAAAAGTGTATAAGCTAGAGTAGCGACTAAACACTAGTCAGGCAAAGGAAAAATCATTACCATTGTGGAAGTTTGTGAACAACTTAGAATAGGTGCAAGATGTTAAATAAACGTCACTGGGATCGTCACAAAAATGGCGGTCTAAGCTTTACAGAAATAGGCTTTGGGACTGCTCCGCTAGGCAATTTATATAAGAGTATTTCCGATGAAGACGCGCATGCAACATTGAATTTAGCATGGGATTTGGGACTAAGATATTTTGATACAGCACCGCTTTACGGATTGGGCCTTAGTGAAACACGATTGAATAGATTTTTACGTGAAAAACCAAGAGACGAGTATATCTTGTCAACTAAAGTGGGAAGATTAATGCGCCCATGCAGTTTTCAAGATCGGACAGGTCCTGGTAAGTGGTTTGATGTACCCCAACGCCAAGAGCACTATGACTATAGCTACGATGGGATTATGCGATCATTTGAATTCTCATTTGAAAGGTTGGGAGTTAGTAGAATCGACATTCTATATGTGCATGATTTATGTGTGTTTACGCATGGCTCCAAACAGAAGTCGGATGAAAGGGTCACGGAGTTTTTTGAGAAAAAAGGATATGATGCTCTCCTCTCCCTGAGAGACCAAAATGCTATTTCAGCTATTGGTGGAGGTATCAATGAATGGGAAGTATGTCAGTGTCTTGCAGAAAAAGGTGATTTCGACTTGTTTCTCTTGGCTGGTCGTTACACGCTGTTGGAACAAGAAGCACTTGACAGTTTTCTTCCTCTTTGTGAGGCACGCGGAATTGGCATTGTGACTGGCGGGCCATATAATTCAGGTATTTTGGCGACAGGAGCGATCCCAGGAGCCTTTTACAACTATGATCCGGCGCCAGAAACAATTATGAAAAAAGTAAATGAAATCGAAGAAATTTGCAGACAATATGATGTTCCATTAAAAGCAGCGGCACTACAATTTCCACTTTTGCATCCAACCCATTTTTCGGTAATACCAGGTGGTCAGAGCACCATGGAAATGAGTAGCAATTTGGATTCCATGAATTTTGAAATTCCAGGAGAACTCTGGGATTCGTTGAAAAAAGCTAATTTAATGCACCCAGAGGCTCCAACAGGGAGATAAAACGGCGATAAAAGTCAATTTTTTTCACAAAGGCATGTATAAAATTTTCTAATCTAACATTAAATGGGATACAAAGTTAATTTTGCAAAAATCTTAACACCTCTTCAGGACTAAGATTAGGTCGTTTTCTAAGTGGCGTAGAAACATATAATGCTGCAGCTGCTTGAGCATAATTTAAGGCTGATTCAAAGTTCTTTCCTGCCAAGCGGCCTGCTGCCAGCGAGCCTACAAATGTATCGCCTGCTCCGTGAGCTGAATGGGGGTTCACTGGATATGCGGGGTAACTTTTAAGCTCTTCCCCTGGGCATTGAATTTGAACACCTTTTGATCCTAAAGTTAAGATTTTAGTAATGTGGGATGCCTTGTCGGATAAAAGGTTACTTTCATAAAACTCGGCTTCAATGCGGTTCATTATTAGCACATCAATTTTTGAGAGTAATTCTGAACTTATTTTTCTTGCAGGAGCCGCATTTAGCCAAACTTGGCAACCATGCTCTTTAGCCTTTTGACTTGCAGAAATATTCACATGTTCAGGAATTTCGTTTTGTAGGAGCAATATCTCGGTATCTTTGCTTATTGAAAAAGCTTCTTTATCAATGCGTAAGTTAGCAGCGGACACTATAACTGCACCATAGTCGCCATCTTTGTTCACAATTGCTACGCTCATGCCACTTGTCCCGTTATCGCGTTGCAGTTGAGTAATGTCAATTGAACCATTATCAAGAGTTTCGATCAATGTCTGACCAAAAGCATCATTACCAATGCGGCCAATAAAATACACAGATGCACCATGACGATCCGCAGCTAAGGCTTGGTTTCCGCCCTTACCTCCACAAATATAAGCCACTTTTCCCCCAGTCAAGGTTTCATCTAATCTTGGGAGATGTGGGGCGTTCACAACGACATCCAGATGCAAAGATCCTGCGACACATAGTCTTTTCATGATAGAAACTCTGTTTGGACAATTTTCATGGAAAGTGGAGCATTTTGCTGTGCAATGGCTTTTTTGAGATCTGAGTTATACAGTAATCTATCAGCAATTTTCAGTAGCTTTTTTACTGTCATTAGATTTGTTTTTGATTCAGCAACAGGATCTAATCCTGAATGATCGGGGAAAGTATCAAAGTATATAGCACCGTCATACCTAATGCGCTTAAGTTCGACTAGTAGTTCTACTGTTTGTAAAGGATGAACTGTTCCAACCATCAGGCCGTTGTCCCATTTGCCATATCCGTCATTAAGGTGGACCCCTAAAATCTTCGAATAACGAGAAATGAGGTTGGCGGCAAAAGCGGGCATTTCATCAGCATACAGAACATGGGCAAAATCAAGCACAACGCCAGTGTTTTTGCGACCTATATCTTTTATCGCTAATAGCGTAGTTGCAGCGTCAGGCATTAATGAGAAAGCACGAGGATCATTGGGTTTATATTCTAGCGCTATGTTAATATCCTGGTTATAATCAGCTATTTCAGTAATTGCTTGAATTGTCCAATCCCACATGACTTCGTAATTTCCTTGAAAGGAATAGTCGACCCCATCTTGCCCCATCCATAGGGTCATTAAATTACCGCCCAGTGAATGGAGAGTATCGATACCCTTTTTGGTTTCATCAATGGCTAATCGTCGGATCCTAGCATCGGGATGTGTAAAGGCTCCCAGCTTGAATCCAGGCTCAGTGTAGTAGCGCATTGCTAAACCATTTAAAGTGATCCCAGTTTCATCAAATGTCTGCTCCAGATCTTTCAGTGAAATATCAATGAAATGGTCGGGATAATTTAAATCTGCTGCTGTTAAACCTGCTGTTGCCGCACGTTTCAACAAATCTATCGTAGTGATCTTATTTTTACCAGGCCAATAGTCTTGGGATCCAACTTTAAAAGCGTTCAGGCGTGCAGCAAATTTTTCCAGATCAACATTCCTTGAGCGATGTTAAACAATTATAAAGAACTTTATCATTTGTGAATTTGATTGGCAATTGGTCAGACAATGAGGTCCGGTCCAATGAATTGGTTTAAGCAAGAGAGGCCCAGAATGCATAGTTGGGATTAAATTAAATACCGTTTTTGCTATAAAGAGGGAGCAATCAATGAATTAAATCTAATCAAGAGTAATTCAACCAATTATGACTTTACTTCAGAATGACATTTATGATTATCTTGACATTAAAATAAGTTTAGTTAATGCAAGTCACGCAGAAAAAATATAACCCAATTGAGGGAAAGTTTAGTGTTTGGTGAATTAGAGGGCACAGGTTTTAAGGTGTTGGATCCAAGGTTTTCCAACTGCCTAACTGGCCATGGGCGGGTAGAACGTTTGTGGACAGGCGCACGGTGGGTTGAAGGACCTGTATGGTTTGCCGCAGGGCGCTATTTATTAGTATCTGACATTCCTAATAACCGATTACTTCGGTGGGATGAAACAGATGGCAGTGTGTCAGAATTCCGATCTCCATCCAATTGTTCCAATGGGAACACATTGGATCTCCAGGGCCGCTTAATTACTTGTGAACACATGAGTCGGCGTGTAACCCGGACGGAGCACGATGGTACAATAACAATTATTGCGAATGAATATCTTGGGAGAAGACTTAACTCTCCAAATGATGTAGTGGTAAAGTCGGATGGATCAATTTGGTTTACTGATCCGACATATGGTATCTTAAGTGATTATGAAGGGGTTCGGTCAGAATCTGAACAAAAAGGCTGTTATGTTTATCGGGTCGACCCGAACCTTAAAGAAATAACAGCAGTTGCAACGGATTTTATGAAACCTAATGGGTTGGCTTTTAATTGCGATGAAACAGCCCTTTTTATTTCTGATACGGGTTCGTCACATCAACCTAATGGGCCAAAACATATAAGAAAAATTACTCTAAAAGAGGATGGCAAGACGTTAGGCCAAAGTTCAATCTTTGCAGACTGTAATGCAGGTCTTTTTGATGGATTTAGATTTGATACAGACGATCGCTTATGGACTTCTGCTGCTGATGGTGTGCACTGTTTTGATCCTGATGGAACTCTGATCGGAAAGATTATCATTCCTGAAATGGTTGCAAACGTGTGCTTTGGTGGTAAGTTCCTTAACCGTCTTTTTATTGCAGGTACTACCTCAATTTATTCTGTTTATTTAGCTGTCAATGGTAGATCCATGTTCGAGGAGACGATTTAAGAGGATTTTGCTATATTTTGCGGAAACACATATTACTCTGGAAAACGCAAGACAATCACAAAAAGAAAATTGGAAACTATATGCTTTTTGATACACACCTACATCTAATCTACACAGAGAGATTAAGATATCCCTGGTTAGACAATATTGAATTTTTGAACAAACCGAGTAAATACGATGAATACAAGATCCGAGCTTCTCGGTTAGGTATTAAGGGGTGTTTGCACATGGAAGTTGATGTTGCTGAAAACCAAATTTGTGAGGAAACAGGATTAATAAGCGAATTAATGGAAAAAGAAAATGGCCCATTGAAAGGAGCAATTTCAGCATGCCGACCAGAATCAAAAAAATTCCCAGAATTTTTAGAATGGGCTCAGGAAAATAAAGTTATCAAAGGTTTTCGAAGGGTGCTTCACGTGGTGTCTGATGAAATATCAAAATCAGAAATATTTCGATCTAATGTTAAACGACTTTCCGGAACTGGCTTAACATTTGACGTGTGTGTTTCTTCTCGACAGTTAACTCTGGCCGCAGAGCTGATCGATTGTTGCCCGGATGTTACCTTTATTCTTGACCATTGTGGGGTGCCTGACATTAAGAGTGGTGATACTAAAGAATGGGAAAAGCAAATAACTGAACTTTCTAAGCGTGAAAATCTTATAGGAAAAATCTCTGGGATTATCGCTTATGGAGATGCTGATACATGGGGTATTGAGGATATACGACCTTACTTTGAACACACCGTTAAGGCTTTTGGAAGTCAGAGACTTATATGGGGAAGTGACAGTCCAGTTTGTAATCTGGGGGGGGGGATTGAAACGTGGGTTGCTGCAACATATGCAATGAC